>NZ_JAWPOH010000023.1:0-62917 GCF_037671525.1 Methylobacter svalbardensis | reverse complement strand
GGTCAGTAACATCCCCGTTAAACAAAATCCTAGCCAAGTCTTTTGTAGGTGCGTCAGCCTGGCATTGGACTTTAGCTTTCCCAGGGCTGCATCTAAATCAGTGACAAACGATTTTATAAAGTGTGCCAGCTCGTACATCAACATGGTGTTGAAATACGTGGCAGTTTACACTGATTAGCTTACCCGTTTTCCGGCTGTATTTCTAAGCTTAAAAACTTGAACATCGAGTAATAGAAGGTGAATAACTATCCACTAGGTAGCTCGATACTTGGACGCATTGCGCCACCCATAGCCGGAGTACCGGAACCCTGAGTAAATGTCATCGCCAGATAAGCCGGCGACTCCTCACCCAGCAGTCTATACAAATTAGCCAAATTAAGCCGGAATTGTTTCTCGAAGTTACTGACCGCTTCTCCGGGATTATAATCGCCAAACCACCAGAACCAATCAGAACCTTCACAAACAGCCAGCTGAAATTCAGCCTGCTGCACCTGTTTATCCGTTAATCTGTCGGCCGAAATCACCTTGTCAAATGCCCACTTAGCATCGCCCAGCATATCCCAGCCACGATTTTTGTCCGCATCGCCTATCCAGGTTGAGAAAGTACCATAAACCCAACTGCCGGCAACCATTTTTGCCAGCGGTTTAACCTCAACCTTATTTTGCAAACATTCCGAAAAGGTCGTTAATTCAATACCTGGATGACTGTCCAGCCGTTGATACAAGGCCCGGAGAAAATGATAGCCATTATCTGGATAATACTCCCAGGCATTTTCGCCATCCATGATAATTGAAACCACCTTGTCGCCGCGCTCATGATCAGCAATATTTTCCAAATGGTGGATCAAATCGCCGACCGCATCATCGGCATGCCATTTTGAATACTCAAAACCGATAAGATCGGATAAACCGTCATCCCGAAAAAAACAGGTTATATCGGTTTTGGCCAGCTTAAAAGGATGATGAATGCCTGATTGTTTGGCATTTTCAGGAAGATGTAAACTATTGGCAAGCACAGAACCGCCGCTTGCCGCCCAGTCAAAGCCGAAATCGCCTAATATTTTCAAGGTCTGCTCGCTGATACCGCCTTCTGATGGCCAGCATCCTTTAGGTTGAAAGCCGAACAATCGCTTAAAAGTCTGCACTCCCTTTTCAAGATGCCACAGCACTCGCTCGGCTCCGCCCGGATAGGTATCCAACAACTCCGGCAAAGGCGCTTCCGGCATCGCCTCATGAGCGGAGTTCAAGTCCAGCAACAGCGGCATGATCGGATGAGCATAAGGCGATACAGAAAGCTTGAGCTGCCCTTTTCTGGCCAATGCCTTATATCGGCAGATAACACCGGTCAGTTGCTCGGCAATGACTTCTACAATTTCGATCCTGTCGTGCAACGTGTAACCGGAGCCTTTCTCTAGCAGACGTTTCACCCGGCTATCCGTCAACTTCAGGGTTTCCCCCATCCAGATCAGATGATACCAGGCTAGAATATCGCTGATAAATTGAGAATTGACATAATTTAACGAATCATAATGATGCTCAAGCCAATCGGCCATTTCAATCAATCTCTGAAAAGTCGGATAGCGATTTATTTGCCTGTCCCGGTTCGCTCGCATGCAGTCTTTAACCAGTTTCATCCGCTCTTCAGGATCTGCCGGAATACTGGGATCAACCAGTGCCGCTAACAAGGGATCGGTAATCGAAATGCGGTCATGCAGATAGCCGTTGACTTGCCGAGCATATTCCTCAATTTGCTCCAGCAGGATAGGTGCAAAATTAACGACCGCCTTGGCATTCGGCACGGCTTCCAAATGCGCCACCATATCTACATAGTCTTTAATAACATGCAGATATGTCCACGGCAGCTTAAATTCCCCTGTCTGTAAATCCCTATATTCCGGCTGATGCATATGCCAGCACAAGACTAATTTCAACTTGGTTTTATCTGGCATAGTGTTTTATTTTCCATTTCCACCGGCAATAATTCCTTATAGAACTTCACCACTTTTATCTGACATAGTGTCTATTTTGTCCCAGCATATCGGTCGTAACCAAAACAACTCCGCCGGGGCTCACATGAAATTTTCTTTCATCTTCCGCCCTATCCTCACCGATAATCGTGCCTTCCGGAATTTCACAGCCTTTTTCTATAATCGCCCTAGTAATACGACAATGGCGACCGATATTAACTTCAGGCAAAACAATGGTATCTTGCAAGGTCGTATACGAATTGACGCGGACATTTGAAAATAACAGTGAATGCCTGACTTTTGCTCCGGAAATTACACACCCTCCTGAAACCATAGAGTCCACAGCCTGGCCTCGTCTTTTGTCGCTATCAAAAACAAATTTGGCCGGTGGCGTTTGCTCCTGATAGGTCCATATAGGCCAAGTCTTATCATATAAATTTAAATCCGGTTTTACGCCAATCAATTCCATATTGGCAGACCAGTAGGCATCGATGGTACCTACATCGCGCCAGTAACTTTGTTCCCCGCTTTGCAAATCCAAAAAGGGATACGCATTGGCTAGATATTTATCGATAACGGCAGGAATAATATCTCTACCGAAATCACGGGTTGAGCCTTTAGTGTCCGCATCTTTTAGTAATTGTTCAAACAGAAAATCGGCATTAAAAATATAAATCCCCATCGACGCCAACGCTGTATCCGTTCTGCCCGGCATCAACGGAGGATTTTCAGGTTTTTCCACAAAAGCCCTGACCCGCCGATTTTCATCGACATCCATAACGCCAAAGGCCGTTGCATCTTGCAGCGAGACTTCAATACAGCCTATCGTTAAATCGGCATTTTTTTCAACATGATCGGCAAGCATCGCGCCGTAATCCATTTTATAAATATGATCTCCGGCCAGCACCAAAATGTGTTCAGGATGGCGACTGCGCAGAATATCGATATTCTGAAAAACGGCATCGGCGGTTCCTTGATACCAGGAATTCTCATCGTGCCGTTGTTGAGCAGGCATCAAGTCGACATATTCACCAAATTCACCACGCAAAAATCCCCAGCCCTGCTGAATATGACGGATCAGTGAATCCGACTTGTACTGGGTCAAAACACCTATCTTGCGTATACCGGAATTCATACAGTTCGACAGCGGAAAATCGATGATCCGGAACTTGCCGCCAAAAGGTACCGCCGGCTTGGCGCGCCAATCGGTCATATTCACTAATCGTGAACCGCGACCGCCAGCCAGTATTAATGCAATAGTATTACGGGTTAAATGACCGATATTATGATCATGTTTTTGATTACTTGATGCTGACATTTTTCATCTCCATGTGGAATAGACTGACAACTCTTGATGTGTTTGGTAATATTGACCGCAACCATTATTCCACTACTCCGAGGCTATTCATAGTGAAAAAGCAATCTAAAAATGTCATCGTGCAAAAACAAGCTAGCAATGCACTTGACTCAGATGTGATCCCTTCTTCAGACGTTCTGCCCGGCAATATGCAAAAACAATCTAACGTCGCACTTGACGCAGATGTGATCCCTTCCTCAGAAGTACTCCCCGGCAATATGCAAAAACAATCTAACGTCGCACTTGACGCAGATATGATAAAAATCACAGAAGCCAGACATCATGATCCTTTTTCAGTTTTGGGCCGCCATATCAAGAATAATCACGTTCAGGTTAAGGTGTATCTGCCTTACGCAGAAACAGTGTGCTTTAGTCATAACGGCGCTGCTTTAAACCGGGTGCCCGATACCGACTTTTTTGAATATAACGCCAAAGAAGATGAGCAATTGCCCGCGCATTATCGCTTGTCCTGGACCGATAAGTCTGGCTACGGTCACGAAAACTATGACCCGTATGATTTCGGCAGCCAATTGCCGGAATTTGATCAGCATTTATTCGGCGAAGGTAAGCATTGGCATATTTACCAAAAACTGGGCGGACATCTGCATAGAGCCGATGGTCTTGATGGGGTTTTGTTTGCGGTCTGGGCGCCTAATGCCGGACGAGTCAGCGTGGTGGGTGATTTCAATAACTGGGACGGGCGTTGCAATCCCATGCGCAGCCTGGGTGGTAGCGGCATATGGGAACTGTTCATGCCGGATTTGCAAGCCGGTTGTTACTATAAATTTGAGATCTTAAACCGCAATACCAACGAGATCTTGTTAAAAACAGATCCATACGGTCAGCAGTTTGAGTTCCGTCCCAATACCTCGTCCATTGTGATCCAGGAAAAAAGCTATGTTTGGCAGGATCAGCCATGGATGGATCAACGTGTCCGCCACAATTGGCTGCATGAGCCTATGTCTATCTACGAGGTTCACTTAGGTTCCTGGCGACGCGACAATCTGGGCAATTTTCTCAATTATCGTGAATTGGCTGTACAACTGGTCGACTATGTCAAGGAAATGGGCTTTACCCATATTGAATTATTGCCGGTGACCGAGCATCCGCTGGATGCCTCCTGGGGTTATCAAACCACCGGCTATTTTGCCCCGACCAGCCGTCACGGCACACCGGACGATTTTCGCTATTTTATCGACACCTGCCATCAAAACAGTATCGGCGTTATTCTGGATTGGGTGCCCGCGCATTTCCCCAAAGACAGCTTTGCTCTGGCCCGTTTTGACGGTAGCGCGCTGTATGAACACGAAGACCCGCGCAAGGGTGAACACCGCGACTGGGGCACCTTAATTTATAACTTTGGCCGCAATGAGGTTAAAAACTTTTTACTGTCCAGCGCCATTTTCTGGCTGGAGGAATTCCATCTTGACGGCTTGCGGGTCGATGCCGTGGCCTCAATGCTTTACTTGGATTATTCCCGCGAGCAGAATGACTGGATTCCCAATATGTATGGCGGTAACGAGAACCTGGAAGCGATAGATTTTCTGAGGGATCTCAATACCGTCACCCATGACCAGCATCCCGGCACGGTGATGATGGCTGAAGAATCTACCTCCTGGCCACAAGTTACCCGCCCAACCTGGACCGGCGGCTTAGGTTTTTCGATGAAATGGAACATGGGTTGGATGCATGACATACTGTCTTATATGCGTCAGGAGCCGATACACCGCAAATATCATCATGACCAGCTTACTTTCGGGATGCTCTATGCCTTTACCGAAAACTTCTGCCTACCCTTTTCCCACGATGAAATCGTACATGGCAAAGGCTCGCTGCTCAACGGTATGCCGGGGGATGAATGGCAGCGCTTTGCCAATCTTCGTCTGCTGTACACCTTCATGTACACTTATCCCGGTAAAAAGCTGCTGTTCATGGGCTGTGAATTCGGGCAAGGCACCGAATGGAATTTCAACAAGGCCTTGGACTGGTATGTTCTGGAGTACCCGCATCACCAAGGCCTGCAAGCGCTGGTAAAAGACCTGAATCATCTTTATAAAAAACACCCGGCGCTATATCAGCATGATTTCGATTATCAGGGATTTGACTGGATTGATTGCCATGATTCACAACAATCCATCATCAGTTATCGTCGTAAAACCGAGCATGAAGATTTGATCATCGTGCTCAACTTTACCCCGGTAGCTCGTGAGCAATACCGGATCGGTGTGCCTGCGGCGGGTACTTATACCGAAATATTCAATTCTGATTCCGGATATTACAGCGGCAGTAATGTAGGCAATGGCGCAGCCTTGTCAGAACCGACCGCGTGGATGAATCTGCCACATTCTATCAGCCTTACCTTGCCGCCGTTGGGAGCCGTGATTTTGAAATTATAGGTTTTAGGTAAAAGGTGAAAGGCGAAGGGCGAAGGGCGAAGGGCGAAGGGCGAAAAAAAAGCTTGCATTGATGTTTAAGATTTTTTTCAATTTTTAGCCTTTAGCCTTTAGCCTTTAGCCTTTAGCCTTGAAAATATCGTCCGTATTCCATGACAAATCTAACATCTGCCAAGTAATTACCCTTTGATAAAAACCCACACAATGAAAAAAATACTTTTTGTCACTAGTGAAGCCCACCCCCTGATTAAAACCGGAGGCCTAGCCGATGTATCCGGCAGTCTGCCCAAGGCGTTGGTGGAATTAGGTGAAGATGTGCGCATTATCATACCCAATTATCAGGACATCAAAACGACTGAAGAAGTTCGCTACCTCAGCACCGTCTATGTGAATAATTATGCGGTGAATATTCTGGAAACCCGGCTTCCGGGTACTGATGTCATCGTGTGGCTGGTGGATTCTCCGCAGCACTTTAATTTCCCCGGCAACCCCTATGTTGATGAACACGGCAAGCCTTGGGCGAACAGCGCTGAACGTTTTGCCCTATTTTGCCGTGTCACCGTAGAAGTTGCGATGAACCGCAGCTATCTGGATTGGAAACCCGACATCGTCCACTGCAACGACTGGCAAAGCGGACTGGTACCTGCGCTGCTATCCCTCGAATACAGCCGCCCCGCTATCGTTTTCACCATACATAACATGGCTTATCAGGGATTATTCCCAAGCGCGACTTACCTCTCGTTGAATTTGCCCGGCCAACTTTGGAATCCGAACGGTATAGAATTTCATGACATGCTGTCATTTCTTAAAGGAGGCCTGATCTATTCCGATCGCATCATCACCGTAAGCCCGACCTATGCCAAGGAAATTCAAACCGCCGAGTTTGGCTATGGTCTGGAAGGCCTGTTAAATCACCGAAAACATTTTCTGAGCGGTATTATCAATGGCATAGATACCGACCAATGGAATCCGGAAACCGACACCAACATCCCCCAAACGTTTAATCGCTTAACGCTAAACAAAAAACTGTTTAATAAAGCAGCGCTGCAGGAACAATTATCCCTGCCCGTTGACAAAAACATTCCCCTGATCGGGATTATCAGCCGTTTGGTAGAACAAAAAGGCATCGACCTGATACTGGAATGCCTCCCCGAGATGCTGACCCACCCACTGCAATTTGTACTGCTCGGCAGCGGTAATAAAGGTTTTGAACAGCGCTTGCATAATTTTGCCGAAAGCCACCCCGATAAAATATCGATTACCATTGGTTATGACGAAACACTGGCACATCTGATTGAAGCGGGTGCAGATATTTTCCTGATGCCATCACGCTTTGAACCCTGCGGCTTAAACCAGATTTACAGTCAACGCTACGGCACCATCCCCGTTGTCAGAAAAACCGGCGGACTGGCCGATACCGTCGTCGATACCGTCCCGGAAACGCTGAAAAATAACACTGCAACGGGTCTTGTTTTCAATGAAGCAAGCCCCGGTGCGTTGATGGAAGCCATTAAACGCTCGCTTATCTTATACAGCCACCCTAAAACCTGGAAACAGCTACAAACCAATGGCATGCAAAAAGACTACTCTTGGAGCAAAAGCGCCAAACAATACATGACCTTGTACAGTCATCTGTAACGGTATGGTAAACCCATCATAACGAATCACCCATGCGATGGGTTTCAGTTCGTGCTTTACAAGTCGCGTTGTTCTACCCATCCTACCCACTCGCCAGCAACCATAGCAAATGACATTTAAATCAACCCGCAACAGTTTCCTCATCACCATCAGCGTTATCGGTTTGTTGCACGCATTTTTTGGACTCAGCCTAGGGTGGCTGGTATTGCCAAGCACAGTTTATCTGGCATTACTCATTTACGGCTCGGCAATCATTCAATCCAACTTCCACGCCCAAGCTTATTGTTATGCGGATATTGCAGAAAAAGAAATTGCGCTGTCGTTTGACGATGGTCCAAACCGGGAATACACCCCACAGGTGCTCTCAATATTAGCCCAACACAATGCACCGGCAACCTTTTTTGTGATCGGGAAAAACATTCAGGGCAATGAAAGCATTTTAAAGCAAATAGATGTGGACGGCCACAGTATTGGCAACCACAGCTACACGCATTCTTTTTTTGTGGATTTTAAAAACTTGCAAGGCTTTAAGGATGAACTAAACCAGACAGCAGAGAGCGTCTTTAACGTCATAGGCAAACGGATGAAATTATTCCGGCCACCCTATGGAGTCACCACACCCAATCTTGCCAAAGCCTCAAATGGTTTGGACTACAGCATCATCGGCTGGAATATCCGCTCGTTAGATACAACGGCCGACAGCGCACAAACCATAACCCGGCGCGTACAAACACAAATAAAACCGGGCGCTATCATTCTGTTTCACGACACTTCGGATAAAACCATCCAGGTATTAAAACAAACGCTTGATTTTGCAAAAGAAAATGACTATAAAATAGTCAGTGTAGAGCAGCTTTTGAAGATTGAGGCTTATGAATAACCCAACGGTGATGACATGGGCTCCCGCCCTATTGGTACGGCTGGATAAATACGATAGCCGACCCCATCGCCGCCAGCATTCCTATTGATGCCCCAGATCAATAATTTCATTGGGGTAAATCTGGACAAAGACAATGCGTGACCCATTCATTTTTCTGACCACGACATCGAATTGGTTGAATTCAATTTTCTGACCTTCTACTGGAATATCACGCAGTTTGGCCATGATGAGGCCGCCAATCGAGACCTCATCTTCCAATTCAAGTTCTTCGTTCTCGATGTCCATGCCCAGAATCCGTTCCAACGAGAATATCGGCAAACTGCCCTTGCCGATCAAAGTGTCGTCATCGAGCCTTGTCCAGTCATTGTTGTTTTGACGAAATTCATCGCGTATCTCACCGACCATCGCACTTAACAAATTATCCAGCGTAATGAAGCCTTGCGGCTTTTGCCCTTTTTGTCCAATGATCGCAAAATGTGATGCCCCCATGCGGAAATGACGGAATAATTCCAGTGCGGAGGCGTGCGGCGAGATATATTGAATTGGCCGCAGATAATTATTCAAATCCTCAATCGCTTTGCCTTCTTGCTGAGCGAAAAACAGATCTTTCAAATGAATCACGCCTAACACATCAACGCCATTAGTGTCGAAATAGGGATAACGACTGAAGCGTTTTTGAGATACGGTTTGCAGGTTTTTTTGCAATGACTCGTTACGATGCAATGCAGTGATCTCATGGATCGGACGCATCAAGTCGGACACTTCGAGTTCGCTGAAATCGAGCGTTTTCGCCAGAATATTCCATTCATCGGGGGTAAAGCGGTCGTCAGGACAGTTGCTGCGCAAAATAAGTTTAAGTTCGTCGGCCGAATAGTGCGCATCGTGGCCATGAACATTACCCAAACCAAACAGGCGCAATACCAAATTGGCACTGGAATTGAGTAACCAGATCGCAGGATACATCAGCCAATAGAATCCGTAGAGCGGCGCGGCGCTCCATAAGCCGATCTTTTCAGGATTACGAATCGCCATCGACTTTGGCGCAAGCTCACCGACTACGATGTGCAGAAACGAGATCATCGAAAAAGCGAAAGCGAATGAGATGCCGTGTATCAGCTCTGGCGATGTAACACCGATTCTGCCGAACACAGGTTCCAGCAGGCTGGCAAATGCAGGCTCGCCAATCCAGCCCAGGCCGAGCGAAGCAAGGGTAATGCCCAACTGGCAGGCCGATAAATAGGCATCAAGTTTTGCGTGTACCTTCCCCAAAATACGTCCGCGCCAACCTTGTGTTTTAACAATCGAGCGGATGCGCGTTTGTCGCAGTTTGACGAGACCAAACTCTGCGGCTACAAAAAAACCATTGAGTGCGACTAATAACATCGCCACACTGATTAGAAAAACATTATTCATATAACACTTTAAATTTTAATGGGAAAGAGTATTGACGTTGTCTATAAATTGAGGGTGCCCACGATTCAGAGTAGTGCCATTGAATTAGGCAATAGCTAAAACCTACGCGTTATTGAAACAGCATGCAAAATAGTTGATGCGTTCAATAATACACCCTGAACGACTGCTGTATTTGTTCAAACTCATACAGATAAGGCTGCGCCACTTCGTAATTGGCGGCTACAACCAGCAGATCATGGGAAAAAACCGAGGTGTTGTACCAGTTGAAACTGCCTTCAATGACGATGTAATCGTCAATAATGCAATACTTGGAATGTATCGGGGAATAAGGCACCGGATGGTCGTCCTGCCCGTAAACCAGACCTACCGCAATACCAGCATGCTTTAATCGGTCGACAGTCGGCAATAACGGGCGGTTCAGTTCTTCCGACATCGGCCGTTCCACTCCGATACGACCCTGCCTCGCCAAGTGCCCGTTAAGCAGGATGTGGACATGAACGCCCCGGTTCTTGGCATTGATCAGCGCATTGACCACACTATCGTGATGATCACCGAGCAAATCGCCGATCATGAATAATGACACTTTTATCGAATGTCTGGCGCGGTTAATTTCGGCCAATATCGCATGATGCGGAAGGTAGGGCTTGCCGTTCAGCATAACGTGCCGACCGAAGGTATAGAGCAGGTTGAAATGGCTTAACGGGTCGATGCCGTATTTTTGATTGACGCCGCCCCGCTGGCTTTGAAAGATATTGTCCAGCAGACGGCAGACGCCTTTGGAATGAAAGGTCATCCCCGATTCCCAATTGGCCCACCAGCGATCGAAGGTGATATTGAATGAACCCAATATGCTGTCCTCATCATTAAAAATAATGAATTTGGTGTGCATATCCGGCTCCACTTCGATCAAGTGATGTTTGGGACTGCAAAAAACGCCGATCAATTCAATCCGGGAACGTTTCAAACGCGCATAGTTTTGGCTGTTGGTCAGGGTCATTTTTCGCCAATCCACGATGCACTGAACCAAAACCCCCTGCTCGCTGGCGGCTAGCAAATGGGTGGTGAAATCATGGTCGTCGATGCAATCCACGCTGACTTTTATCGTGCATAAGCGCTCAGGATTCTGGTGCTTACAGCAGATAACCTTGTCGATCAGGTCGTGAATATAACGTTTGGGATGATAAGGATGATGCTGCTGTCCTTTGGTGAATTTGGGCACCAGCTGCAAGGCGTCAAAATGATGGTTATACCAATCCACATCGCTCTGCAATTCACCGGCATTCAGCTCGTAAGTTCGATAGCTGTTGGCCGTGGACCAATCCCCGGTAATTTTTCGATACTGCGGATGGTCTCCCTGAAGCTGCTGCCAGTCCATAAAGATATATTCGTTCCGGGAGGCAATGGAATGCTCGTCCAGATGCACAATAAAGGCGAATTTAATGCAATTAATCTGACCGAAGTTGTTGGAAAACGGATGGATATAAAAATCCCGCGTACAGCGCTTGTGACGATCCCAGTGAATATCATAGGCGTCGGTATCGACTATATAGGTTTCGCAGACCGCATCGCGATAGACTTTTAGGATAACTTTTACATTGGCCTGAACGCCATAAAACACATCGAAATCTATTTTTCCCCAGCGGATATAGAATTTGTCGCTGAAGTCGTTAACTCTTTGAAAAGAGCCGCCCAGATTTCCATGAGTGGGTGCGGCGTAATGTTCTGCTATCTGCATAGGTTTATCTCCATGGTAAAGGTATTGGCATCTACCTCATGCCGGACGGGGTTTTCAGCGCCGTCGGTAATATTTACATATATAAAACGTGAAAGTGTGACTGGAGGCAGGCTACACCTTAGGCTCAAAGGTCATCAAATAACCGCAATGATCGGAAACCCGGCCATAATCCTGCTCGGTAAACAAAACCGTCGCCGACGTGACCTGCAGCTCGCTGGTTTTATTCAAAAATATATAATCGATACGATAATCATCGCTCAGATAATTTTGCCAGTGCGGATCGTTAACTCTGAAGATCTTTTCAAACACGCCCTGCGAATTGGCCGCCAAATACTGGTCGTCATATTGGTGGGCATCGACCACCAGATGATAGCCTTTTGATCCGGCGGCAATATTAAAATCGCCGCACAGCAGCGTGGCACAAACCTGCGCCGTCTGTTTAGCCTTGGCCCACTCGCACAGTCGATTAAACTGCTCGGCAAACCCGTCTTCCCACCAGCTTAAATGCGCCGAAAAAACATTAACCCGCCCGATATAAGGCACCTTGACTTGAGCCATGACCACTTTTCGGGAGTGAATGCTGTGGACATCATCGCTGTCCGACACATACTTGGCGTCCTGTTTGAGCAGCGGAAATTTGCTTAAAATGGCAACGCCTTCGCGGTACTTGTCAAAGCCCAGGTGCGCCCAGTCGGTATGGATATGATAGGGCGCAGCCAAGCGATCATTAATGATTTTGGCAGAATTGGACTCCCAGTCCCCTGCCCCGTCATTCCAAAGCTCAGCCACTTCCTGTAGACAGACAACGTCAACATTCAGTTCGTTAATCGCCTTGGCTATTTGAGAAAACTTATGATCCTGATTATCTTCCTGATAACAATGCAGGTTAAGAATCAACACCTTCAACGGCTCATGGCTAAGCGAGTAGTTTTTGCCGTAGTTATTGTCCCAAAAAACATGGCCGTTGCGTTCAACGGAGATGCTGTATTGCACGCGAAAAGCCTGACCTATCCTAAGCCAGCCTTTCCAGATTGCAACACCGTACTGATTGGGGTTTCTGGCATTGCTGAGTGCCTCTTTATCCCAGTAGTTTCTTTTAAAATGACAGGCGGTTTTATGGCTATGCCGCCAGTTATCGGTCGTCCAGTGTAGGGTTACTTTGTCGGCATCGTTGAATTTATCCACCGCCACCGTGATCGGAATGTTTTTTTGTCCGTCATCCAGTTGGGTCGTAAAGCCGATGTTTAAAACCGGCGCCGGGCAAATTATCTTGATACCTGAATCAGCTTGACTGGAATAATTTGCGCCCTGCCGGTTATCCCAATACTCGCCCGCCGAACTCTGATAGCGCAATCCGAACCGGATATTGCCGGGTAGCGAATGAGCCGGACTGAGTTTGATATGGATTTGGACCTGCCAGTATTCCTGATCATGTTCCAGCTTGCTGTGAAAACTGGCAGGCAGGGTTTGCCATATGCCGTCTTCACCCGACCAGAGTACATCGATCCGTTTATCGTAACTGACATTTTCCACCCGCATAAAAAAATTCAGCGTCTGCTGAACGTCGGTTTTTTTACGGGTAATCACATTTTCAACATACAGCAGTTGGATTTTGGTCATCCATTGTCTCCGTTATTGCTATCCTGAAACTCAGGTCAGAAGGAAAGATAGAGGATTCACTACCATTAAGTTAAAAATTTATAGATTGTGGGCGCGAATAAATTCGCACCCACGGCATTCAACGATAACTATTTGGTAGTGACGTCATAGCAAGGGAACGACGCAGCAGCTTAAGACCGGGCAGGTTTAAAACCCACCCTTACATTTGAAGGATTGTAATCCCGAAAATCAATGTCCGGAAAAACATTATCCATGATCTCCAGCGCCGTCAAATAACGTTCATTGAGCCTATTCTTGCGAAAACAGTCATGTAAATAGTTAAATCTGGCCAGATGATCGGTAACGCGTTTATTCGCATAGTCGATGGTCGTCCCCGATTTCATGATAAACGGCCAATCGGAAGCTTGCGCCAGCAAAATCGATCTGGCGGCCTGATTCAAGGCCCGCGTCTGTATCGGAGTCAGCGTTAAGCCCTGAACATCGTACGCCAGTTTTTCCATCTCTAATTCGGCCTTGTGCAGCAAGGGATAAATCCAGGCATTGGTTTCATTAATCCAGTAACTGGAATAGCCTTGATCGCCCCAGCTTGATGCGGCGGGTGTAGCTACCTGCGGTGACGGCTGCTGCTTTAAATAATCTCCGCAACTGCTTAGTTGAACGCCGCCGGTGCTTTCACTTGCCAATCTCAGCACCCATTCCAGCCAATGCGTCCCTTCGAACCACCAATGACCAAACAGTTCTGCATCGTAAGGCGCAACTATAATCGGTTGCCGACCATCGTCCATCGTAGCGCCAAGCCGATCGATTTGACGCTGACGTTTATCGACAAAATCCTGGGCATGTTCGCGCGCTTTTGCTAATGCCCGTCTCGGATTATAAATTTCCTTAGGCAGATTATCGCCGGTCACGCGATGGTATTTAATGCCTGTGTTGATACGGGTTTTTCCATCGAGAATATAAGGCGCAATATAATCCAACTCCCGCTCAAAACCGATATCGCTATAGTATTCGCGGTAATCGAAATCCCCCGGATAGCCTTCATTAGAACTCCAGACCTGCTGCGATGATTCGGGATCGCGCGCAAATGCCGCAACACCATTGCCGCAGGCTATCGGCGCATAAACGCCATGACGAGGTGGCGAACTGGCATCCATAATACCGTGGCTATCGACAAAAAAATACGCGATACCCGCATCGGCCAGCACCGTCTCAAGGCCGGGATAATAGCCGCATTCAGGCAGCCAAAAACCGCTTGGAGCGCTGCCCGTTGCCGCTTTAAACGTTGCGATACCGGTATGGATTTGGTTGCGGACTGCGGTTTCGCTGACATTAAGCAACGGCAAAAAACCGTGAGTCGCGGCTGTCGTGATCAGCTCAAGCTTACCGGTGCTTTGGTGTTTTTTAAAAGCCGCCAATAAATCGCCTTGATAGCGATCTTGATAAGTGCTTAACGCGTTTAGATAAAAGCGGCGATAGAGTCGCGCTAATTTTTGATACTCAGTCTGCTTGCGGGTTCTGATAATTTCCTTTTCAGCCAGTTCCAGTCGACTGTGCAAATAGCTCAGATAGCGCGTTTGCAACAAGTCGTCGCGCAACATAGATATCAGCGTCGGCGACAACGACAGCGTCAGCCGGTAATCGACGTTATCCGCGTGTAAACGGTCGAGTACAGCGATCAGCGGCAGATAGCATTCGGTCATGGCTTCGAACAGCCAGTTTTCCTCAAAAAAACTGTCATGTTCAGGATGGCGCACATAGGGAAGATGCGCGTGCAGAATAATGCTCAGGAAACCTTGCCCGGAACGCGGTAAGCTTGTTGTCATGCTTGTTTGTTGATGCCTAGGCCTGAGGCATTTTTGCCTTGGCAACAGCTGAAGTCTTGATGATCTTGATACCAGGCCGTTCGTCCAAGCGGGGCATGAATAATGTTCGAATGGGCAATAGCGATAAAACCGTCATCTGCACCACATTTGCCTATGGCGGCTGAATAAGCCGTTTCATTAACCGGACAAGGTAAAGACATTTGCTGTTGAGTCATCGGATTATCGATGGCGACGTCGAACCATGATACCGTCTCGGCGGCTGCCTCTTCTTCGTCGTTGGATTGCGAATAAATTCGTAAGGTGATTTGCTCATTATCAGCCATAGAAATATCCCGATCCTTTCCCAGGTTCCAATAGGCATAAAGGTGTCCGGGATCGACCGGCACAAGCATCAATTCGGGAGTGTTGCCGAACGGTTTCGGTGCAAAATTCCGACCGATTTCCTCGCCAATATCCAATAGTTCCCTGGGCGAAAGCCTGATTTTTCCGTCAAGTTCCGGCACCGGGTTTGAAAAACACGGCGTAAAATCCCGACTAATTTCCTGACTGATTTCAAGCATGTCTTTCGCCGACAGATTCACGTTGAAATTGTACTCTGAATGCAAAAACGTCATCATCAGCCTTAAACGTTACGATTACCCTATACTAAAATTCTTCCATACGCTTAATGCATTATTAGTCTATATTTTTATAGACTATCTTGGAAGTTAAGCGCATTTAAGTATACGGAGTAAATTCCACAGGGTCTAGTACTGTATGAGCCCCACAATTAGCGGTGTTGCACAGCTTAGGAGGCGTTTACTTTTGGTTTTCGCGGATCAATTGATTTTTTTTGGTTAAGGCGATGCGCTGGCAATGCGCCGGTTACATGGGTAACGGCATCGGTCTGAAAGTCATTTTCGTATTGGACATCGGTCACATAGGCCCTTGGCGTTTCCTCTTGCGGCAATTGCAAAAACCTAATAACCAACTGAAAAATCCGCTAAAAGGTAGAAAATGGCAGTTATTGCTGGCAAAACGAAAGGAGCAAACACAAATAAATCATACACAACGCATAGACACCAAACAACCGCAGAAAATACCCATACTAGCCTGATTTTTCTCCGGCCAACCGGGGTAACTCCGTTCCACAAATACGACAATAGTTTGCTTCCATTTCATGCCCGATTTTTCGGCATTTCGAACAAACCCTTTCGTCAACACGAGTATTCTGCCGCTTCATTTCCTGGGATAATTCCGCCGTGAATATACCGGTGGGCACCGCGATGATAGTGTAACCGCTTATCATAACCACTGCCGAGATGGCACGCCCCAGATCGGTTTGAGGCGTGATGTCGCCAAAACCCACCGTGGTCAAGGTCACCACCGCCCAGTAAATGCTTACCGGTATGTTGGCAAAGCCATGTTCCGGACCTTCGATCAAATACATGGCCGACCCGAAAATCACCAACAGCGTGGAAATAGTGAACATAAATATAGTGATTTTGAGCCGACTGGCCATCAAGGCGTTGATTAGCAGATTGGACTGATTGATAAAACGGACCAGCTTCAATACCCGAAATATCCGTAAAACTCTCAGGATGCGGATGACTTGGAGGTAATGTGAATCGGATATAAAAATACCGAGATAGGAAGGAACGATAGCCAATAAATCGATGAGGCCGTAGAAACTGATGATGTATTTGATTGGCCTGTGTATGCAGAAAATACGAAGGATATACTCGACAGTGAATAAAGTCGTGAATACCCATTCTGCAGTAGCCAGTTGCTCCCCATACCGCTGGCTAATGTCGGCGACACTGTCCAAGGTAATTGTTAAAACACTGATCAGAATTAAGATCATCAGCGCAATATCGAAGCCCTTCCCCGCCGGGGTATTGGCCTGATAAATAATCTGATACAACGTGTGCCGGAATGTCTCTATACGTGTGCGCGTACTCATAAATAATAATTCCCCCTGTGAATTTGGTCTGACATTCTACCGGTTTGGTTTCTTGGGTGCTTTTTGGGCTTTTGGCGTGAAATTAGCACAGTATAATCGCTGCGTTTTTTGACGGGTAGGTTATCGCATGTTATTGCGGATTCACGGCTTCTGACTTAAACCGGGACAGTTAAGACCATCGAGTGGGAGCGACGCACCGGCCAGATAGCTAAGTATTGGGCAGCCCGGCCGTTCATTCTGACCTGCATACAATTGGCGACAGTCACGCATAATTTTGGCGCGCCTGAGTACTGCCCGTTTTTCCGGGATTTTGCCGATTATTATCACCAAGGACTGATTGATAACCTTGGGTGAAAAAATTGATTCAGGTGATTGTGATCTAGCATCGGAGGATTGCCCTAACGGTGAATCCAGCTTGCAGCATTCTTCTGATTAGGATAAATGCAAAAATATTGATACTATACCTTTTGCTTATTATATTTTTCTTATGCATTCTAAATTCGGTTTTTTAAGTTACGAAATCAGCCACATCATTCGTCAGCGCTTTAACAAGAAAGCGGAAAATATCGGCTTGACTCATGCCCAATGGCGAGCTTTGGTACATCTGTCCAACAACGAAAACTGCCGCCAAATTGATCTGGCCGACATCCTCGAAATCAAACCGATTACGCTGGTAAGGCAGATCGACTTGCTGGAAGTGGCGGGACTGGTTCGACGTAATAAGGACAGTGAGGACCGGCGCGCTTATCGTCTGGAACTCATGCCCAAGGCGCACGCCGTCATGCAGGAACTCTGGGAAATCGCCGATGCAGTGGAAGCGGAGGTGCTTAAAACCTTAACACCACAAGAACAAGAACAGATGACCGCGCTGCTGGAGCGCATTAAAACCAGCATGAGCGAAACTATCTGATTAATGAAATTGGATATTGAAAAGTTTGCATAAACCTAACCGGATAATCCGTTTTTTCATGAAGCTGACTGACGGCGGATTGTGCTGCGGACATGCTAATGAAACCGACCGGCAAATGCTGATCCGAGTCGGCAAACGGTTCGTGATTTTATTGATTAATATTACCTTGTCTGATGATCAATCTCGATTGAATACTCGGAACACTGCATTTTGTTTTTGAATGAATGCATCTGCTTTTCGAGGTTATCGAAGGATTCGTTGAAGAAATTCAGGAATACACGTTGTACACGACTCACCACGAAAGCGAAATATTCATCATTAATATGATTTTAATGGTGTTCGGGCTATATCCACTACACAAAGTATTGCCGCGTTTATATCGCTGCTGACGAAGAAATAGCCGAGCTGCCTGGTTACGATATACCAAGCATCAATCCTTCTATTGGCGAACGTTGCCGATTGGGCGTAAATGGAAATTAATCATCGCTTATCTGATCGGACTTTTCTGTCTTCTATTTTGGATTTTTCTCTAAAGGATGATCAATGACTGTAAAAACCGCTCAAACAATGCCGCCTTAGTATTCGCTTTCATCACCTGGATAACTTTTTGCTCCTTAGCTATGTTCTGACATAGCCTTTTTTAAATTTATAGGATTGACATGCTCTTTTTATCAAAAAAACAGGACTGGTTCGGCAACATCCGTGGCGATTTACTGGCCGGTCTGGTCGTTGCCCTTGCCCTGATTCCCGAAGCTATTGCCTTTTCCATTATTGCCGGTGTCGACCCCAAAGTCGGGCTTTATGCGTCCTTCTGTATTGCGGTGATAACGGCTATTGTCGGCGGAAGGCCGGGCATGATTTCGGCGGCTACCGGAGCCATGGCGTTACTGATGGTGACTTTGGTCAAGGATCACGGGCTACAATATTTATTAGTGGCAACCGTATTAACCGGTGTGTTACAAATCATTTCCGGTTACCTCAGACTCGGCAGTTTGATGAGCTTTGTTTCCCGCTCGGTGGTCACAGGTTTTGTCAATGCGCTGGCGATATTGATCTTTATGGCGCAAGTGCCTGAACTGACTCACGTCACCTGGCATGTCTATGCGATGACGGCGGGCGGACTGGCGATTATTTATCTGTTTCCGTACATTCCCTTTATCGGCAAATCCCTGCCCTCGCCGCTGGTTTGTATTGTGGCTTTGACCGGTATTGCCATCTATTTGAATCTGGACATCCGCACCGTCGGCGACATGGGCGAGTTGCCCGACACGCTGCCGATATTCCTCTGGCCCGAAGTGCCGTTGACCGTCGAAACCTTGCAGATCATTTTTCCTTATTCGGCCGGACTGGCCGTGGTGGGTATGCTGGAATCGTTAATGACCGCCACCATCGTCGATGATCTGACCGATACGACCAGCGATAAAAATCGCGAATGCAAAGGCCAGGGCCTGGCCAATATCGGCTCTGGTCTTCTGGGTGGCATGGCGGGTTGCGCGATGATCGGACAGTCGATTATCAATATAAAATCCGGTGGCCGTGGACGTTTATCTACGCTATGCGCGGGTGTGTTCCTGCTGATCATGGTGGTATTTCTGGGCGAGTGGCTGTCTAAAATTCCGATGGCTGCATTGGTGGCGGTGATGATCATGGTCTCGATCGGTACCTTTAGCTGGAATTCTATCGTCAAACTGAAAGAGCATCCGTTATCCACTAATGTCGTCATGGTAACGACTGTGATTGTCGTTGTCTGGACACACAATCTGGCGTTTGGTGTATTGACCGGGGTGTTGCTGGCATCACTGTTCTTCGCCAATAAAATCGGTCATTTTATGGTTGTGGAATCCAAATTTGACGAGGCAACGAATACCCGAATCTATCAGGTAGTAGGGCAAGTCTTCTTTAACTCGGCAGACAAACTTGCCGTTGCCTTTGACTTTAAAGAAGCGGTAGAAAAGGTGGTAATCAATTTACATCGTGCGCATTTCTGGGATATATCCTCGGTAACCGCGTTGGATAAAGTCGTGATAAAGTTCCGGAGAGAAGGCGCCGAGGTGGAATTAATCGGTTTAAACGAAGCCAGCGCGACGATTGTCGATCGTTTCGGCATACACGATAAACCGGAAGAAATTGAAAAAATCATGGGAGGTCACTAATGAACACTACTACAAATTTGGTACTGGCGTGTATTGACGGTTCGTCATTGACAGAAGCCGTCTGCGATTACGCCGCCTGGATAGCGCAACGGGTCGATGCGCCGCTAAAACTGCTGCATAGCATCGATCATCACCATGAGACCGCTGTCATATCCGACTTGTCCGGCAATATCGGCTTGGGCAGTCAGGAATCTTTACTCGAAGAGCTTGTCTCCGTCGAACAGCAGCGCAGCAAGTTACTATTACAGCGAGGAAAATTGATATTACAGGCGGCAAAAGAGCGTGCGATCCAAGCAGGTATCGCGGATCCTATCACCAATCAGCGCCATGGCAGTCTGGTTGAGTCGCTGATAGAACTTGAAGCCAGCATCCGGGTCCTGGTCATCGGTGTGCGCGGAAAAGTTCACGAAAACCAGCCTGACAAGATAGGCGCAAAACTTGAGTCTATCATTCGCTCATTGCATAAGCCTGTTCTGGTAGTCAACGACCAGTTCAAAGCACCGCAACGCATCATGATCGCCTATGACGGCAGCAAGGCGGCAGAAAAAGCGGTAGAAATGGTCGCTGCCAGTCCGCTCTATAAAGGCCTGACCTGCCATCTGGTCTACGTCAGCAAAGACGATACAGCGACGGGACAATTGCTTGAGGCGGCTGCCAGAAAACTGACAAAGGCCGGCGGCATTGAAGTGATCACCAAAAAATTACCCGGCAAGCCCGACCAAGCGCTTTGTGAATATCAGGACAAATACGCTATTGATATGATCGTGATGGGGGCATTCAGTCACACCCGCATTCATGACCTGCTGCTGGGCAGTTTCACGACCAAGATGCTGATGCATACCCAAAAGCCGTTGCTGTTACTGCGGTAAAACTGAAGACATAAAGAGGCTCGTCAAAGGAGCCTCTTACCCGCCAATTACACCCTATTCAACAATGCGATTTTCAAAGACCACGACAGCCCGGGTATTTACCTGATAGCAATTTTCGCGCACTGGCTTCTGCTGTTGCGAGCCCACAATATCCTGCGGTGCCTGCAACGATGTATCCAAAGACAGACACCATAGGCGAACGGCAATGACCGGCAACTCAATGGTCACTTGTTGATCTGACATATTCATCACTACATGCAGGTCGGGTTCGTTACTTTCTACACCTGCCAGGGTAAAAGCCAGAACCCTGGCTTCCGGATCATCCCATAACGGCTTGTTAAGTTCGGTGCCATGCCATTGAATTTCGGCTATGCCCCGGCCATTAACAGGTTTACCGGTCAAAAAACGCCGCCGCATGATGGCCGGATGTCTTTTGCGCAACGCTATCATCAGTTGAACAAAGCGCAGCATATCGGCATTTTTCTCCGCCATATTCCAGTCTATCCAGGACAATTCATTATCCTGGCAGTAACAATTATTATTTCCGCCCTGGCTATGTAATAACTCGTTGCCCGCCAGTAGCATCGGAACTCCATGGCTGAGTAGCAACATAGCAAAAACATTTTTCGCCTGTTTTCTGCGCAATGCCAAAATACTTGCATCTTCGGTTTCGCCCTCAATGCCGTAATTAAAACTTAAATTATTATTACAGCCGTCCTGATTATTTTCGCCGTTAGCCTCATTATGTTTTTCGTTGTAACTGAACAAATCGTACAAGGTGAAGCCGTCGTGACAGGTGACAAAGTTAATGCTGTTAATAGGCAGTCGGCCCTTGTGTTCATACAAATCGTTACTGCCGCAAAGGCGGGTTGCAAGCTCGTTGATCAAGCCATTATCGCCGCGTACAAAGCGCCGGATCACGTCCCGGTATCTACCGTTCCATTCAGCCCAGCGATAACCGGGAAAACTGCCGACCTGATACAGACCTGCCGCATCCCAGGCTTCGGCAATCAATTTGGTTTTGGCCAGCCGCGCTGAAAGCTCAATACCCCACAGCAAAGGCGGATCATGCAGAACTTTACCCCCCTCCCCTCGGGCTAAAGCGCTGGCCAGATCAAAGCGAAAACCATCGACATGCATTTCCCTGACCCAATATTCCAGACACTTAATAATAAAGTTGGCCACCAGGGGATGATTGGCGTTTACCGTGTTGCCGCAGCCGGTATAATCATAAAGAATGCTCTTATTATTCGCATCATGATGATAAAAAATATCATCGCCTATGCCCCTGAAATTTATGATCGGGCCATCGGCACCCGCCTCTGCGGTATGGTTAAACACCACATCCATAATAACGCCGATGCCGGCCTGGTGCAGCGCTTTGACCAGATCGCGAAACTCCTGTACATGAGTTCCCTGCTCCGGGGTGACACAGTAACCTGGATGCGGACTAAAAAAACTGTGGGTACTGTAACCCCAGTAATTTTTCAGCCCCATATCGGCCGTGTTCTTAGGAACATCCTGTTCATCAAAAGCCATCACCGGCAATAGTTCAACGTGAGTAATGCCGAGTGCTTTCAGATAAGGAATTTTTTCAATCAACCCGGAAAAAGTACCCGGATGATCCACTTTTGAAGAGGGATGTCGCGTAAAACCGCCTACATGCAGTTCGTAAACAATAGCCCTTTCACTGCGAATGCGTAGCGGCACATCGCCTTCCCAATCATAACGATCGTCAGTGACAACGCAACGCATGGCGGTAAGTTTATTGTCACCCGGCATACACGCCGACTTGCGACTCCAACGCTTATCACTGACGGCCCGCGCCCAAGGGTCGATCAATTGCTTGTCTTTATCAAAATGCAATCCCGATTCACGGACTTGATTAGGCCCGTCCATGCGCCAGGCATACCATGTGCCCGCCGGTAATCCGGCCACATAAACGTGCCAGGAAAAAAAAGTTCGGTGAATGTCTTCCTGCAACACGATGGTTTGAAAGGGTTCATCGCAGTCTGATGTATCAAAAAGCAACAGTTCCACATGCGTCGCATAGCGACTAAAAATGGAGAAATTGACACCCTTGTTTTTAGCTCTGGAGCCCGAAGGGTAAGGATTCCCCGGACTTAACTGGTATTCTTTTTGCATATCCTCGTCTCGCGCTTTGTCATCACAAAGCTTAATTAACTCGTTTGGGTTGTTTTCAGCTGAAAACAGGAGGTCATGATTGCTATTATCCAAAGCCAGCGACTGCAAGGCAATGCAATTTAAAGCCTATAGCAAGATCACTCGCCATAGAACCAGCTTCAATCCTGGCACTTCCCTCAGTTAAGGCACTTCAGGCTAGCTTCTCCCGTATTTAGCAATGAAATAAACCGCGTCTAAAAACCAATTATATATAACCAAGAAACTATTAATCAATAATTACAGGCATTGTCAACCAATAAGCGCGCATGTATAGTGTATTCCAAGCTGTTTAATTCGTTCCCACAACATAGCAAAGGAGCTTTAAAATGACCGATCTTCAAAGAGATATTCTAATAGGACTCATGTTTGCCGTTGGTATTTTAGGCTTTATTTCCGGCGAATTCATTGTTTCAACGATTATGTTTGGAGCGGCCGCCCTACTCAGCAATATGTTGTTGAGTCGCAGATCGCACAACTAAGTTTTTTACTACCTCCTGGTATCCTACCTCAAACAGACTCTCTCCTGTTTGACCTTTCTCCCGGTGCTTGTATTAGCACCGGGAGTTTTTTTTGCCTAAATTTTGCGCCGGTTCTGCAAGTTACCCCATCAACACCGCTTTCACGATAATGAATTTCGAATGGGATGCAACGATCGAGTGCGTCCCAAAAAGACGATTAAGGTAGCTGTGATAATCCAGATGCCGATTGCCGATCACCCATAATTCGCCGCCTTTACGCAATACCCTGCGCGACTGTTTAAATAAGCTGACAGCAATCTGATCGCCTACCGTATTTTGCTGATGAAACGGCGGATTACAAAGAATCAGGTCGGCCGACTCGGACTCACGTTCCATCAAGCCATCACCAACGCAAAAAATCGCCGCGCGCTGCTCTTTAAATACACGATAAAAATTGTCCCTGGCCGATGCCACAGCCATAAAAGACTCGTCGACAAAGCACAGGGTCGCCTCTGGATTGCGTTCGGCGGCGATTAAACCAACCAAGCCGTTACCGCAGCCCAAATCGATAATGTCGCAGGCATCCTGCCGAGAAGGGAGATGCTGAAGAAAAAAGCGCGTCCCTATATCGAGACTGTCTCGCGAAAACACGTTGGCGTGGTTACTAATCAGGTAATCGGTGTTTTCAAGCCGGTAACTGACCGGATAGGGACTAGGCGGCACAATCAGCCCGGTATCAAGGGATGTAAAAATCAGCCGCGCCTTCTTTCTTGCCAGCGAGGTCGTCGTCGGTCCAACCAAACGCTCCAGTAACTTCCAAACCGAAGGCGGCAGGGTTTTGATCATGCCCGCTACAATGATCTGGGTTGATGGTGTTAAATGCGGATGCAAGCGTATCAACTGGTCTTCCAATAATGCCAGCGTCTTCGGTACCTTAATCAATACCAGATCAAAGGCACCCTCCAACGGCTCAAGACTATTTTGCAAGCTGACGCTGTGCTCAGGCAAGTTATTTGCGGCCAAATTAAGCCGCGTTGCCTGCTGAGACAAATAGGAATCCGATATCGCATCAGGTCGGAAAGCATTCAACGCCACAGCCAACGCGCCAAAACCATCATTCACGATCAAAACCCGTGCAGCAGCAGGCAGATTCAGTTCTTCTGCCAGCGTGTTAAGCAGATATTCGTCTGCCGCATCCCAGGCGCGCAGCAACTCTCGCGGCCGTTTTGGCAACCGGTTGAGTTCAAATTCACCTTGAGCAACGCTTAAACGATTAGACATGACGGTTAAGCGCGTGACATGAATTTTCCGCTGTCGGTATTAATCTTAATCAATTCCTCAGGCTCCAGATATTCGGGCACCTGAACCTCCAATCCGGTGGTCAGTCTGGCCGTTTTGGTACGCCCTGACGCCGTCGCCCCCTTAATGGCCGGAGCCGTCTCCACTATCGCCAACACCACGGAACTGGGCAATTCAATACCCAGCACACCATCGTCTATCAACAAGGCCACTATACCCTCCAAGCCTTCGGTCAAATAGTCGATTTGGCCTTCCAGATCCGCACTACTCAAGGTGTACTGGGTATAATCTTCCATATCCATGAAGATATAATTATCCCCATCTATATAAGAAAACTGCACCTTGGCCCGCACCAGATCGGCATCCTTAAAGAAATCATCCCCTTTTAAGGACTCATCCAATTTTTGACCGGTCTTAAGATTGGTAAAACGAATCTTGTACAAAGTTGACGCTCCACGGGACGATGGACTTTTCGCATCGACCTGCTTAACCGCATGCGGTATGCCGTTTATTTCAACCACCATGCCTCTTTTTAAATCACTCGCTTTTGCCACGCAAACCTCTTCTCGATTAAACTTGCCGACAACATACAGCAAGGGTTTATAGTTAAGTGAGCTAAGCCACCATCAAACACCATTATATCGTAAAATTTATACTTAAAACCGCCTGCTATCGGAAAGCTATTTTATGGCGTTTCATCTTAACTATTCATCAGTGAACAATTAATCCATGTCAGATAAAAAACCCACTCTCGGTTTCATCGGTATCGGCCTGATGGGCAAGCCGATGACATTGCGCTTGCTGAATGCAGGCTTTAGCGTCAATGTCTGGAACCGCTCAACTGAAAAACTCCAGCCAGTCACGGATGCCGGCGCTATAGCCTGCTGTTCCGTTGCCGAATTAGTCCGGGCCTCCGAGGTCATTATCCTGTGTCTGGCCGACACAAAGGTCGTAGAATCCGTTGTCCGCAACGATATTGCACCAAACGGTACCGCAGGCAAGTTGCTGATTGACTTATCCAGCATCCACCCGGAAAACACCCGGCAATTAGCGGCATTATTGCATCAACAATGCGCGATGGACTGGGTTGACGCACCGGTTTCCGGCGGCGTTGCCGGTGCAGAACTGGGCAGTCTGGCGATTATGGCGGGAGGCAGTGCCGAACATATCGATATTGCCCGGATCGTTCTGGCGCCTCTTTATCAACAATTAACCCACATGGGCGAGGTGGGCAGCGGCCAGATCACCAAGATCTGCAACCAGATGATCGTCAGTTGCAACGTGCTGGTTATCGCCGAAATGATGGCGCTGGCCAAACAAGCCGGTGTTGATACCAAGCAGATACCTCTCGCGCTGGCAGGCGGTTTTGCCGACTCCAAGCCCTTGCAAATTGTCGGCAAGGAAATGGCGGATGGAACCTTTGAGCCGGTCAAATGGCGGGTTAAAACCCTGTTGAAGGATTTGAACATGGCGGTTGACTTGTCCACCAAGCAGGGCACTGCCGTCCCCATGTCCGCGCTGGCCTCGCAGCTGATGCAACTGCACGGCAGTCAAGGTTATCTGGAACAAGACCCGGCCACTTTAATCAAACTGTACACGAAAACCGATGCTTAATTTTACCGCTAATCTGAGCCTGTTATTTACCGAAGTACCCTTGATTGATCGATTTAAGGCCGCCAAGCAAGCGGGCTTTAACGCCGTAGAAATTCAATTTCCTTACGAGTTAAGCGCAGCCGCTATAAAAAGCAGACTGGACGAGCATGACTTAAAACTGGTTTTGTTTAACGTAGCCGCCGACGATTTATTACAAGGCGGAGAGGGACTTGCCTGCGTGCCTGAAAAACGCGATCAATTCAGACAGGCCGTTGCTCAAACCATCGAATACGCCAAGCGGTTAAAACCGGAAGTCATCAATGTGCTGCCGGGGCGCTGTCTGGATAACAGACGCCTGGAGCAATATCTGGCAACCTTTAAGGAAAACTTGGCGTTAGCCGTCGAGACCTTTTCGCCGCTGGACATTAAAACGGTTTTTGAAGCCGTCAATACTCAGGATATGCCGGGGTTTATCATCGATAGCGGCACGCAAATGCTGGAGATATTAAAGCAACTGAACCGCCCAAATCTGTTTATGCAGTACGATATTTATCACATGCAAATGATGGGCGAAAAGCCCGAAGAATTTATTACCGAACAGGCAGATAAAATCGGCCATATCCAGTTTGCCGATTGTCCCGGACGGGGGCAACCCGGTACCGGCCAAATTGATTTCGACCGGGTGTTTTCAGCCATTGCAACATCGGCTTATTCGGGATGGGTCGGTGCGGAATATAAACCGGTTGGCGCTACGGCTGAAAGTTTGGCTTGGTTAAAATCAGCTTAACCTATCAATTTCAAATACTTCTGATACAAGTCTTCCTGGCTCTCAACATGCTTGGCATCTTTATCGATACAATCGACCGGACACACTTCCATGCATTGCGGCACACCATGATGGCCTACGCACTCGGTACACAAGTCAGGGTCGATAATATAAATATCCGCACCTTGGGAAATCGCCGCATTCGGACATTCCGGCTCGCAAACATCGCAATTGATGCATTCTTCATTAATAATAAGGGCCATACCTACTCCTACAAAACAAGGTCGAACAATAAATTGCTCAACTGAATAAACTTAAACACTGCTTATACAAACTTTCTTTGGTTTCATGGATGCCGTCATTGGGGCAAACCGATATACATAAGGGGACACCAAAGCGAACACATTCATTACACAAAGTAGTGTTAATGACATAAGAATCCTCAGTCTGCATAATAGCTTCACTTGGGCATTCGGGCTCGCAAACCCCACATCGGGCACATTTATCATCATTAATAACCAGGGCCATGCTGTTTTACTCGCCCCTGAATTTGTCAATCAAACATTGGTGAACAAGGTCAGGGACAAAACAGGACACATCGCCGTTCAGCTGGGCAATTTCACGGATCATGCTCGAAGAAATGAATTCATATTGCTCGGCCGGGGTTAGAAATACGGTTTCCAGTTCCGGCGCCAGACGCCGGTTCATTCCGGCCAATTGAAACTCATATTCAAAATCGGACACCGCCCGCAAGCCCCGCAAGATCACATTGGCTCCCTGCTGTTTGGCGCACTCAACCAGCAGGTTATCAAAGCCGATCACCTCCACATTGGGGAACTCCGAGGTGACCGCTTTAGCCAAAGCCACCCGCTCATCCAGAGAAAACAACGGCGTTTTACTTCTGTTGACCGCGACTGCGACGACCACTTTGTGATAAAGCCTGGACGCTCTGGCAATCAGATCCAGATGTCCATTGGTAATCGGATCAAAGGTACCCGGATAAATTGCAGTGGTTTGCATAGCGTGTTATTTTCAAAAAATCGGCAATTCTATACCAAGAGGCGGTTTTTAAATACTCATTTAATTGGGGTTCAAGATTCAATATTCAAGGCGACGCAACGTGAAGCCTTGTTTTTCGCCCTTCGCCTGTCGTCTTTCACCTTATCGTCAAACTTCCGCCCGTTCAAACAAATGATAACCGACTTCGCCCGCGCTCTTGCTTTTCAGCAGCCGCCAGTTTTCAGGCATTCCGGACAAATCAAAATGTCGTTCCGTTTCAACATAAATCTTGGCATGTTTAGCCAGCCAGGCGTTTTGTTCCAACAGTTGACACGTTTGAATCACCAGAGACAACCCGAATGGCGGATCGAGAAACACCACATCGAAGACTTGTGCGTCCCCGGCCAGATAGCGCAGTACATCGCTTTGCACTGTTTTTATCTGGGTCGCAGACAGCGCAAGCGCATTGTCCTTTAAACTGCGACAGGCCTGGATATTGTTTTCCACCTGAATAACCGACTTTGCGCCTCTGGAAGCGGCTTCAAAGCCCAAAGCGCCGCTCCCGGAATACAAATCCAGGCACTGTTTGCCGGAAATTTCATAGCGCAACCAGTTGAATACGGTTTCCCTGACTCTGTCCGGCGTGGGCCTTAACCCCGGCGCATCGACAAAACTTAACTGCCGACTGCGCCAATCCCCGCCGATAATTCTGAGCTTATTTTTCACTGTTGTTAGCGCTCCCGCCTACGGTGATAGTTTGCATTAACTGCGGATTAACACGCCGCTTAAACGCGTCTTTTATCGAGGCTACCGTCACTTGCTCGACGTTTTGCCGAAAGGTATCCAGATAATCCAGCGGCATGTCATAAAAACCGATCATCGACACGTAGCTGGCCAGCTCTTTATTGGTATCGAAACGCATCGCAAAACCGCCGGTAATATTTTTCTTGGCGGCAATCAGCTCGGCTTCTGTCGGTCCTTGCTCGATAAAATCGGTCAGGGTTTTATTCAGTACGTCCAGCGCTTGCCCGGTTTGATCGTTGCGGGTTTGCAAGCTGACCGTGAACGGCCCTTTCCTGGACATTGGCACAAACGAACTGCGTGCACTATACGCCAGGCCGCGTTTTTCCCTGACTTCCTCAAACAGCTTGGACACCAGTCCGCCGCCGCCCAGAATATGATTGCCGACATACAAATTGAAATAATCGGGATCCTTGCGGTAAGTGCCGGGCATCCCGACCAGAACATGAGTTTGCGAGGAGGGAAATTCGATATGCTGTCGGTCTGCTTTTACCGGCATGACCACTTCCGGTACGGGTTCCGGCTTTGATCCTGCCGGCAAACCGGAGAGCAAGGTCTCGGCGGTAAGCTCGGCCTGTTTTCTGGACAAGTCGCCGACAATCACCACCATCGCATTGGCGGCGACATAATATTGCTGATAGAAGCTGCGCAAATCCGCTGCTTCAAAGCCTGACACCGTGATAATCGAACCGGAACTCGGATGCCCGTAAGGATGATCGCCGTACAAAGCCTTATAAAAAGCGATGCTGGCCAATTCGGCAGGCGATTCTTCCTGTTGCTTTAAACCGGCCAAGGTTCGGTTTTTTTCCCGTTGAAAATCGGCTTCATTGAAACTTGGACTAGCCAAAATGACCTGCATAGTCTCCAGCGCTTTATCGAATAAAGGTTTATCAATTAAAGTGCGCAATGAAACAGAAGCCATATCGTTGGAAACACTGGAACCGAATTTCGCCCCGACACTCTCAAAGCGCTGGGCAATGTCATCGGCATTCCACTGCCCGGCACCGGTATCAAGCAACGCAGAGGTTAATGCCGACAAGCCGAACTGGTAGCCATCGCGGGCACTGCCGGCATCGAAAGCAACCTGTATATCCACCATCGGCAAGCCTTCGGTCTGCACATAATAAACCCGGCTGCCTTGCGGCGTTTGCCAGTGTTCGATTTTTGCAACGGCCCAGACGGACTGGCTAAACAATAAAAAAACAAGACTTAACAGATGGATGCGCATTATTTAGCTCCTTTTTCGGTGTTGGTATCGGCAGTGCTTTCATTGATCGGTAAAGGTTCCAAATAAGCGACACTCAATTTATCTTCAATCAAATATTTACGCGCCACGTCGCGCACCTGTTCTGCGGTAACCTGATTGACCTTAGGCACATATTCATCGGCTTTTTGCCAACCCAGACCGACTGTCTCCAGCATACCCAACTGCATGGCCTGATAAAAATTGGAATCCCGCTCGTAGACTGCCGCCGCTAAAACCTGCGCCTTAATGCGCTGTAATTCATCCTTCTCGACCAGCTTGATTTGCAAATTGGTAATCTCGTTCTTTAACGCAGTTTCCAAGTCCCACACGGTTTTCCCGGCCGCAGGCGTAGCCTCCAGCGTAAACAATCCCGGCAATCTCGAAGCCAAACCATAGCTGGCACCGGCAGAAACGGCCAGTTGCTTGCCGCGTATCAGGTCTGAAGATAATCTGGCGCTGCTGCCGCCATCAAGCACTCCGGCCAAGACCTCCAGCGCATAGGCTTCCCACTCGTGTTCCGCTGTCTTCAATACCGGCACTTTGTAGCCCATTAACAGATACGGCAGTTTGGCCGGTAATTTCACCGTCATCTTGCGCACGCCGAGCTGTTCAACCTCATCCTGCGGCTTGACCGCTTTAATTTCGCCGGGTTTAAGCGGGGCAAAATATTTTTCCGCCAATGCAAACACCGCTTTAGGTTCGACATCGCCCACCACCACTAAGGTAGCATTATTGGGTGCATACCAACGTTGATACCAGGCTTGCAAATCTTCAACTTTATAATTGGCAATGTCTGAAGGCCAGCCGATCACAGGGTTTCTATAAGGGCTGTTGGTATAAGCCATCGCCATAAAATGTTCCTGCATTTTTGCCTGCGGATTATCGTCGGTGCGCATCCTGCGTTCTTCGGTGACCACCTCCAGTTCCTTTTTCAACTCATCGGCCAACAGATGCAAATTGCGCATTCTATCGGCTTCCAGCTCAAAACTGACGGCCAGTCTTGACGCCTCCATGGTTTGAAAATAAGCCGTGTAATCCGACCCGGTAAAGGCATTCTCGTCGCCGCCATTTTCGGCGATAATCTGTGAAAACTCACCGACGGGATGCTTGTCAGTACCTTTAAACATCATATGTTCAAGCATATGGGAAATGCCGGTAATGCCGTCCGGTTCATAACTTGAACCCACTTTGTACCAAACTTGGGACACTGCAACCGGAGACCGGTGATCCTCCTTAACCAGCACTTTTAAACCGTTGCCCAGCACATGCTCCGACACCTTAGTCTCGGCGCTGCTGGCAAAAACCGGTAGCCACAATAATGCGGCGCATAGTAATCGATAGTTCATAACTCCCTCTTGGGTTAATGTTAAGGTACTTTCCAGAAAAATTCCGGGCTGCATCATTTGCTAAGCCCGATAGTAACAGGGGTAAAATAGTTCTGGATAGCGATACTTGAAAAAAATAAGCCACTATCAACAGGATAGCGGCTTTATGCAAGATGTTGCTTTTACGAAAGCGGCACAAATCTTTGACTTTACCTGCTGATGTCCCTAATCATAGGAGGTTAAAACATACTATATATCGCCAATAATATCATTTTATGCCACATGGTAGCCTTCTACATTTTTCAACCGAACCTAAGGATTAACGCATGTCAGACCTTAAAATCTATGACATAAAACCGGAAATAGCGGCCAATGCCCACATTACCGCGGCAAGCTATAAAACCTTGTATCAGCGCTCCATTGCCGAGCCGGAAGCTTTCTGGGCTGAACAAGCCGAACAGTTCCTGGACTGGAGTAAGCCTTGGGATAAAGTCATGGACTGCGATTTTCTGACCGGCCATATCCGCTGGTTTGAAGGCGGAAAACTCAATGTCAGCGTCAATTGTCTGGATCGCCATCTTGCCACGCGCGGCGATCAGGTCGCCATTATCTGGGAAGGCGATAACCCGGAGCATGACCAAAAAATCACTTACCGGCAATTGCACGAACAAGTCTGCAAATTCGCCAATGTGTTAAAGGCGCAAGGCGTTAAAAAAGGCGACCGCGTTTGTATCTACCTGCCGATGATCAGCGAGGCGGCTACGGTGATGCTGGCCTGCACACGGATTGGCGCGGTACATTCGATCGTGTTCGGCGGCTTTTCCGCCGAGGCCTTAAAAGACCGGATTCTGGATGCCGATTGCCGGTTTTTGGTCTGCGCCGATGAAGGCTACCGTGGCGGTAAAGTCTTACCGATTAAAGCCAACGTCGATAAAGCTGCCGCCTCCTGCCCTCGCCTTGAAAAAGTCATCGTCATAAAAAATACCGGCAATCCTGTCGACTGGCACGAGCAGCGCGACCTCTGGTATCACGAGGCGATGACAACCACATCTGCCGATTGCCCTGCAGAAGAAATGGATGCCGAAGATCCGTTATTTATTCTGTATACCTCAGGTTCCACCGGCCAACCTAAAGGGGTTTTGCACAGCACCGGCGGTTATCTGCTGTACACGGCGATGACCCACAAATATGTGTTCGATTACCGCGACGGCGACATTTACTGGTGTACCGCCGATATAGGCTGGATAACCGGCCATTCCTACATGATCTACGGCCCGTTATGCAACGGCGCTATCACCTTGATGTTTGAAGGCGTACCGACCTATCCGGCGGCCGACCGTTTTTGGCAGGTGGTCGACAAACATCAGGTGAATATCTTCTACACCGCTCCGACCGCGATCCGCGCATTGATGGCGCAAGGCGATGAATTTGTAACCCGCAGCAGCTCACGCCGCAGCTTACGAATACTCGGCAGTGTCGGCGAACCCATTAATCCCGAAGCCTGGGAATGGTATTACCGTGTGGTCGGCGAGAGTCGCTGTCCCGTAGTCGATACCTGGTGGCAAACTGAAACCGGCGGCATTTTAATCACCCCGTTGCCCGGAGCCATCGCTTTAAAACCGGGTTCAGCCACCCTGCCCTTCTTCGGCATCAAGCCTGAAATCATGGATACCAACGGCCAAATCAGGGAAGGTGTCGCCGAAGGTATTTTAGTCATCAGCCGCTCCTGGCCGGGACAGGCGCGTTCCGTTTTCGGCGACCATCAACGCTTTATCGACACTTATTTTAAAAACTACCCCGGTTATTATTTCACCGGCGACGGCGCGCGCCGCGACCAGGACGGCTATTTCTGGATTACCGGACGGGTTGACGATGTCATCAATGTCTCCGGCCACCGCATGGGTACGGCGGAAATCGAAAGCGCCCTGGTGCTGCATGAACATGTCGCCGAAGCGGCGGTGGTCGGCTATCCGCATGACATCAAGGGACAAGGCATCTACGCTTACGTGACCTTGAATGTCGGCATCGAACCGTCTGAACAACTGCGCCAAGAACTGATCGAACTGGTCAGAAATGAAATCGGCCCGATTGCCCACCCGGATATCATTCAATGGGCGCCGGGTTTACCCAAAACCCGTTCCGGTAAAATCATGCGCCGTATTTTGCGTAAAGTGGCGTCCAATGAAATTAACAGTCTGGGCGACACTTCCACGCTGGCCGATCCGGCCGTGGTTGACGATATTATTGCGCATCGGGCTAATAAATAACTGACGCTACGTAACCCTATCAAAACACCACGAAGACACGAAGGACATGAAGTTTATTTTCTTCGTGTCTTCGCGATGCTCCCCCTTAATCATTGCATAACATCAGTTAGGAAGGTGCATGAATAACTTGAGCAAGTTTTATTTTTAAACCATGAAGAGCATGAAAGGCATGAAGGATTTAGTCTTCATGTCCTTCATGCTCTTCATGGTAATTGCTTAAATTAATTTATGCCTGTTCCTTAATCAATAGCAGCGCACCCGACAGGTTAAACATCCCCTTACTTAATGTGTAGTTACAAAAAAACAACTAATGGACATTATCCTTAAAGAGTACAGCCGAGTGGTCTGGCAGAAAAAATGGTTTTTCCTGCTGGCCCTATTCGCACTGGCTTCCGCCATGACCCTGGATTTATCAGCGCCGATTTATTACAAAAACATTGCCAACGGACTGACCGCGCCCTATTCGGATGCCACACTGGCACTGCTGCTGGACAACCTGAAAAAGGTCGGCATTATTTATGCGGGCATCTGGTTATCATGGCGATTGCTTGAAATCGCTATTGTTCCACTCGATGGCGGCGGCGTTAATCTGCTGGAAAAACGCTGTTTCGAGGTACTCAAAAAACAAAAATATGTCTTTTTCGAAAACAGTTTTTCCGGCAGCTTAATCAAGCAAGCCAACCGCTTCTCGCGTTCTTTTGAAATCATTATGGACTGGCTCCTGTTCCAGTTTTTCATGAACATTGTGGCAATAGGCATTGCCTTTGCCATCTTCTACCAACAACAGCCGGAATTCGCCTGCTATTTTCTTGCCTGGGTCGTACTCTTCGTCACCTGGACTATTGTCTACTCGATATGGAAACTGCGCTTTGATAAGGCCGTAGCCCAGGCCGATTCAACCGTCGGCGGCGTGTATTCGGATGCGGTCAGCAATATTTTCATCGTCAAAAGCTTTGCCATGGAAGCCGTCGAACAGGCGCGCATCAATCAGGCATCGGATTTTGTTTACCGGAAGAAAAAAATCGCCTGGATATTAATGTTTTTTTCCTTTGCCGTGCAAGGCTTGATGACCTTCAGCATTGAATTGCTGCTGGTTTATTTGATGATCCAAAAGTGGAAAACCGGCAACTTTCAGGTCGGCGAGTTTGTTTTATTTCAATCGATCATGATCATGCTGATCCAGCGTTTATGGGAATTCGGGCGCAATTTCAGGAACTTTTTCACCGCTTTGGCCGATGCCTCCGAAATGGCCGATGTGTTCAGACAGGAAGATGTCGAAGTTGATCCCGCCAATGCCCAAGCACTGACCATCACCCACGGCGCCATCGACTTTAATAACATCTGCTTTACCTATAATGAAGAAAACTCGCGACAAACCCAACTGTTTGAAAACTTCTCCCTGAACATCAAAGCCGGTGAAAAAGTCGCGCTGGTCGGCCAATCCGGCTCCGGCAAATCGTCGTTAACCAAACTGTTATTTCGTTTTCTTGACCCGCAAAAAGGCAGCATAAGCTTTGACGGCTTGGATGCAAAAGCCTTTACGCTGAATTCATTGCGCCAACAAATCTCCATGGTGCCGCAACAACCGGATCTGTTTCATCGCTCGATACGGGACAATATCACGCTGGGCGCGGACATTTCAGAAGCGCGGCTGATTGATGTCGCCGCAAAATCCCACTGCCTTGACTTTATCAAGGATTTGCCCGAACAATTCGACACGCTGGTCGGCGAGCGCGGCGTCAAGCTTTCCGGCGGCGAAAGACAACGCATCGCCATTGCCCGCGCCTTTCTGGAGGATGCACCGGTTGTGGTTCTGGATGAAGCCACCAGCGCGCTGGATTCACTGACCGAACAACAGATCCAAACGGCTATTTTTGAGTTGATTAAACATAAAACAACCCTGATTATTGCTCATCGCCTTTCTACCATTTTAACGATGGATCGCATTGTCGTACTGGAAAAAGGCAAAATCATAGAACAAGGCACGCATCAGCAATTGCTGGCTAAACAAGGCAAATACTACGCCATGTGGCAACATCAAAGCGGTAATTTTCTGGTTGAATAGGCAACTGTTTGATAGTGTAACGATTTATAAAATAGGTTTTAAATAGATTTTATTTTCTCTCAAAAACACTATATATTGTTGCTCCTTACAAAAACAAACACTATATATCGATCACCAGCCTTAATAGGCTGGTTTTTCAAATTCGCTTATTCATACACTAACCAAGAGGGATCGCTCAATGTCGGCAAAGCTACATGTCATTCCAAACACCGTGACTGAAATACCTTTTCAGGACGCTTCAATGGATATTTGGGACACCAAATATCGTTTAAAAACCAAAGATGGCGATGCTATTGACGGCACTATCGATGAAACCTACCAACGGGTTGCCAGAGCGATTTCCGAAGTGGAAAAAGGCAAAGCCAAGCAGGAGCAATGCTACAAAGACTTTCTGTGGGCCTTGCGTCAGGGTGCTATTCCGGCCGGGCGGATTACCTCCAATGCCGGCGCGCTGGAACACAAACCGGCGACATCGACTATCAATTGCACGGTATCCGGCACCATCGCCGATTCCATGGATGATATTTTAGGCAAAGTACACGAAGCCGGATTGACCCTGAAAGCCGGTTGCGGTATCGGTTATGAATTCTCGACCTTGCGCCCTAAAGACGCTTATGTCTCCGGCGCCGGCGCTTATACTTCCGGCCCGTTATCGTTCATGGACATCTATGACAAGATGTGTTTTACCGTGTCGTCCGCAGGCGGCAGACGCGGCGCGCAAATGGCGACTTTCGATATCGGCCATCCCGATGTCGTCGAATTTATCCGCGCCAAACGCGAAGACGGACGGTTGCGTCAGTTTAACCTGTCGCTGCTGATTACCTCGGAATTCGTCGAAGCGGTAAAAAACGACCAGCCTTGGTCGTTGTCATTTCCGGTCACCGAAAAAGAAGTCAAACTGGATAACCTGGACTTGACCGACGACAAACTCATCATCTGGCGCGACCTGCCCTACATAGACGGCTATATCCTTAACGACGACGGCATGGTCGCCTGCAAAATAAGCAAAACCATGCCCGCCCGCCGTTTGTGGGACATCATCATGAGTTCCACTTACGACTATGCCGAGCCGGGATTCATCCTGATCGACAAAGTCAACGAGATGAACAACAACTGGTTTTGCGAGAAAATCCGCGCGACCAACCCTTGTGTAACAGGCGACACCTGGGTTCAAACAGCGCAAGGACCAAGACAGATTAACGCCATCCTGGGCCAACAAATCAACGTATTAGTCGATGGTCAAATACATCAATCCGGTGTTGAGGGTTTCTTTAAAACCGCAACCAAAGAAGTGCTTCGATTAAAAACCAAAGAAGGTTTCAGTCTCCGCCTGACTGACGATCACCGGGTGCGCAAAATAACCCGCCTGGATCGTTACAACCTTGAAACGGAATGGTGTGCAGCCGGTCAACTTCATGCCGGCGATCAGGTTTTGCTGAATGATCATCGCCAACATAATCACTGGCAGGGAAAATATAACGAAAATCAGGGCTATTTAGTCGGCTTATTAGTCGGTGACGGCACGTTAAAAGAAGATAAAGCCGTGCTATCCGTCTGGAAAACTGCGCAAGTCATGAATAGCGACATCAACACGCAAAATGCAGGTATTGACGCCATTATGGATAAGGTCATGCTTGCTACATCAGAATTTAATACGCGTAGTGACTTTAAAGGCTGGTCTGAAATAGCGGGAAGAAATGAATTCAGACTCAGTTTTGCCGGGCTAAAAACGCTGGCAGAAGAACTTGGCATGTCCCCCGGAAACAAATGTATCAACCCACAAATCGAAACAGCATCCAGCGATTTTTACCGAGGCTTTTTACAGGGATTTTTTGACGCTGACGGTTCTGTTCAAGGCAGCCAAACCAAAGGTGTCAGTATTCGCCTAGCCCAATCGGATCTGCCCCGACTGGAAGCTGTACAGCGCATGTTACTGCGCTTGGGCATCAGCTCGACCCTCTATCGTAATCGCCGTCCAGCAGGCATAACAAAACTGCCTGACGGTAAAGGCGGTGTCGCTGACTATAAAATTTCTCCCCAGCATGAACTAGTTATCAGCGGCGATAATCTTGCCGTTTATCAAGAATTAATAAACTTTACCGATAGCAGTAAAGCGGCTCAACTTGAAGCCGCTTTAAAAAATTACCGTCGTTCATTAAATCGGGAGCGTTTTGTCGCTACGATTGAATCGATCACGCCTGATGGCTGCGAAGATGTTTTCGATATACAGGTTCCCGGCATCAACACTTTCGATGCCAATGGCTTACATGCACACAATTGCGGCGAACAGCCGTTGCCGCCTTACGGCAGCTGCCTGTTAGGCTCGATCAACCTGACCCGCTTCGTCAAAAAACCGTTCACCACCGACGCGCATTTTGACTGGGACAATTACCGCAAAACCATCAAGATCTTCACCCGCCTGCTGGACAACGTCGTTGAAATCAACGGCCTGCCGCTGGCGCAACAACGTGAAGAAATTACCAGCAAGCGCCGCCACGGCATGGGCTATCTGGGACTGGGTTCAACCGTCACCATGATGGGCATGAAATACGGCGATGCACAGTCGCTGGAATTCACTGAAGAAGTGACCAAGGTACTGGCGGTGGAAGGCTGGAAAGCGGGACTTGCGCTGGCCAAAGAAAAAGGCCCGGCGCCGATTATGGAGCAAATGTTTAGCGTCACCGGCGAAATGCTGCATAAACGCCCTGAAATGTTTGCCGATGGTTATAAAGTCGGCGACCGTGTACCCGGAAAACTGCTGCATACCCAATACAGCCGTTACATGCAGCAACTGGCCAGGGAAGAACCCGATCTGGTCGCCGAGCTGATTGAAACCGGCGCCCGCTTTACCCATCACAGCTCTATTGCGCCGACCGGCACTATTTCGCTGTCCCTGGCCAACAACGCCAGCAACGGCATAGAGCCCAGCTTTGCGCATCATTATTCGCGCAACGTGATCCGCGCCGGTAAAAAGTCCAAAGAAAAAATCGACGTGTTTTCCTTTGAACTGCTGGCTTACCGCGAAATGATCAATAGCGACGCTATGCCTTACAGCGAAGATCCCGACAAGCAACTGCCGGATTATTTTATCTCCGCGGATGACGTGACCCCGAAACAGCATGTCGATATTCAGGCGGCCGCGCAAAAATGGATCGATTCGTCGATCTCGAAAACAGCCAACGTGCCTACCGATTATCCTTATGAAGACTTCAAGTCGATTTATGAATATGCCTACGACAAAGGCCTGAAAGGCTGCACCACGTTCCGTTTTAATCCTGAAGTTTTCCAGGGCGTGTTGGTCAAGGAATCGGATCTGGAAAACACCATCTACCAGTTTACGCTGGAAGACGGCCACGTCGTGGAATTTAAAGGCAACGAAGACGTGGAATACGACGGCGAAATCCACAGCGCCGCTAATTTGTTTGATGCTTTAAAAGAAGGCTACTACGGTAAATTTTAAATGGCCAATGAGTTTTCGGAATACATCGTTTATGTTGATGAAAGCGGCGACCATGGTTTGAATACCATAGATCCCAGCTACCCAATATTTGTACTGGTTTTTTGTATCTTTAAAAAACGGGACTATGTGCAAAGAGTAGTCCCGTTATTGCAAGAATTTAAACTAAAGCATTTTGGGCATGATCAAGTCGTTTTGCATGAAACCGATATTCGTCGCGATCGAGGCAGCTTTTCGTTTTTAAAAAGCAGACAACTCAAAACGGATTTTTTAGATGAGTTAACCGGTATTATCCAAGAAACACCTTTCACACTCATCAGCACCGTAATAAAAAAAGAACCGTATCGCCAAGGCCATCATGAACTGGAAAACCCCTACCATATCGCCTTGCGTTTCGGTTTGGAGCGTATTTTTTATTATTTGCGGCAACAGTCCTCTGTTACACATATCGTTGTCGAGCAACGCGGCAAGGTCGAAGATGACGAGTTAGAGCTTGAGTTCCGCCGGATTTGCGCGGGAAATAATTACCTACGACAAGCACTGCCTTTTGAGCTGGTGTTTGCGGATAAAAAAAGCAATTCGGCTGGTTTACAATTGGCTGACTTAGTTGCACGTCCAATCGGATTGCACATACTAAAGCCGGAGCAAAGCAATAGGGCTTTTAAGATTATTAGCGAGAAGTTTTACAAGAACGGCCAAGGTGACAAAATCGGCTACGGACTAAAATGCTACCCGTAAAAAACAAAAAGCCCCGATGTAACCACCGAGGCTTTTGGTCGACCGAGAATCCTCAATCCTTGGTCACATTATCGTTAAATTACTACTAGCAGTCAAGTAAAGTATAACTACTAGTAGTAATCAGCAAGGCATTAAAGGGATAAAGCACAAACCACTAACATATTTCATGTAATCCAAAGTAATGACTTTCAAATTGATTACATCTTTAACACCTATCAAGGCAGACATCATGACACTACATAAGATCAGCAAAAAAATCGTCAGCTACAAAGTCCTGACCAAAGACGATATCGAACCGGTCAAGCAGGAAGTACAGCCAACGCTGGAAAGCATGAACGAAAACCTCACGCGCCCGGAAGTGCTGCTCGGCTCCACTTACAAGATCAAAACCCCGCAGTCGGAGCATGCCTTGTACATCACCATCAACGACATGATCCTGAACCCCGGCACCCCCCATGAAGAGCGCAGGCCTTACGAAATCTTCATCAACTCCAAAAACATGGAGCATTTCCAGTGGGTGTTGGCGCTGACCCGGCTGATCTCCGCGGTATTCCGCAAAGGCGGCGACTCCTGCTTCCTGGTCGAAGAGATGAAAGCGGTATTCGACCCGCACGGCGGTTATTTCAAAAAAGGCGGAGTGTTCATGCCGTCGCTGGTCGCCGAAATCGGCTACGCGATCGAATCGCATTTGAAGCACATCGGCATGATCAAGCCGGAAAAAATGACCGATCACCAGAAACAGTTTCTTGACGACAAACGCAAGGAGTTTGAAGCCCAGCACGGCGAGTCGGAAGGCCAGTCGTTCCCCGAAAAAGCCGTGCTCTGCAACAAGTGCAGCACCAAGGCGATGGTGTTGATGGATGGCTGTATGACTTGTTTGAATTGTGGGGAGAGTAAGTGTGGGTGATTTATGCTGATGATACCCCTCATTAGTTATTTAAGATCATGCCTGTTCTTGAATGTTATGGCGTAGTTGGATTGAATCCAAATTATGCACCAAATAAATGTAACGTATGGCATCTGCAAGGGTGTTTGATTATTAAGTTGGAAAAAGGATCACATTTAATATGTCAGTAAATTCTCATCTTACGCAGCTGGCGAGTAATCTAGTTCATGCAGAAAATGAAAAATCGAGTATTGCAACATCTATAAGTACGCTTTCGTTAAGACTAAATGGATACTTTGGAAGCAATATATCGAGCCACTTTCAGTTTGGATCAAACACTCGTGGTACGATATTGCCTCGTAAAGCAGACAATAACTCAGATATTGATTATATGGTTGTTTTTGATACGTCCATCGATGGAACGAGGAAACCTCAAACTTATCTAGATCGATTACGGAAATTTGCAAAAACGAGGTATTCCACTTCAGAAATTTACCAGTCACACCCTACAATTGTACTTTCACTGAACCATATTAAATTCGAACTTGTTCCTGCAATCTATAATTACAGTTATCAAATTCCATCATCCGCATCATCTTATATCGATTGGATAAATACAAACCCGACAGGAACAAACCAATCTATTCAGGATAAAAATAAAGCGGAAAATTACCAGATAAAACCACTCGTACGTCTTGTGAAATATTGGAATGCAACTCAAGGATATCCTTTTACATCCTTTTCGTTAGAGCAGTATATCGTAGGGAAATATTTTTGGTCATGTACAAATCTTAAAGACTATTTTTATGCGTTCTGGTCTGATTTCTCATGCACTTATAACACTCCACAATACATCAAGGACAAGGTTGACCGTGCAAAGAAATATGCTGTGAATGCCAAGATGTATGAAGATGGCAATATGCCTGGGCTTGCAGAATTGGAAATTAAAAAGATAGTCTCAACATTATGAATAATAAACAAGTTAGAGTTGATGAGGTATCACAATACTATGAAGCTGCTGCAAAGACCGCAACCATTGAAACTTATCTTTTTTGGCTAACAGCTAGCGTCTCATTATTTATGCCATACTCATCATCGGTATTTGATAAGTCTATGCAAAATATTTTCTCTGCTGTTTTTATTACTTTCGTTGTTGTTCATTTTTCGATATCCCAATTGTCAAGATTTCATCTAATTCCAAGGGCTGAACGCAAACGAAGACAACAATTGCTATCAGATGCCTTTGCTACCCCACTTTCACACGATAAAACATCTCTATATTACAATAATAACTATTCACCTTCTGTTATGCGACTTGGTGCCAACATCATGGAGAATTCTCTATTCAGCAAGGAAATTGCATCAAAGATGCTTATAAAAAGCAGAATTATTACCGGTGGTTATATTGTTGTTTGGGTGCTCTTTTTTGCCCTACGACATGACAATATAAATTTATTAGTTTGGGTAACACAATTGGTTTTTTCTAGTGCAATTATCGTCCAGTGGCTGAATCTTGAGATTCTTAGAGTTAGGCATGAGAGTACTTATGATCAACTTCATTCGCACTTTTTGCATAAAATTGGTGGAGATAATCAAAAGGCTATTGCAACAGTGCTGGATTCCTTTGCTTCATATGAGGCAGCTAAAGCAGCCTCAGGAACATTACTTTCCTCCAAAGTTTTTTATGAGCTTAATCCCTCTCTCACACAAAAATGGATGCAGATTTGCAAAGAGTTAAATATGGATTTCCAACAAGAAAACCCACCAGGCAAGGGATAGAACTCATGTTGGGCTGAATGCAATGAAGCCCAACATTTCCAACGGGAACTATTTCCCAACAACATTAACGAAGGTGTCGCTACCGCGACGGTTAATTTAATCGGGGTCTCGCCCCCAAGGGCGAGATACTTTCTTTTGCGTCGCCTCGGCAACTGCTCCTGCGTTGCTCTACCTCCTGCATCCATGCAGTCGAAAAGAAAGTATCCAAAGAAAAGGCGACCCGGTTACCGCTTATTTCCTGCGTTCCTCGCTTTCGCCGGGGGTTGCCGAAAGGGGCTCCTGCCCCTTCGTCAACGTGCGGCATCCCTGCCGCCCCCCTACGGGCCATCCCCGCCGAAAGCTCCGGTACTCGGCGCGGCATACGGGATTAAACTCGCACTACCGGCAAATTTTCTTCGCTCCCACACGACGATTCTCTCGTTCCCGCGCGCTACGTGGGAATGGTCAGATTATTTTTTAAACTACGTTAAGGAACGTGCACAAAATAACTTGAGCAAGTTGCCAATAGCTGGAGTGCAGGCTTTGCCTACATGGACAGATATTTGCTCCTGCAATATCTGCATTCACCACATCCATGTGGATCATGTAGGTAAGGGGCGTGAGCACGACTGTCAGGGATGCAGGAGGTAGAGCCATGCAGGAGCAATTGCCGAGGAGCGGAAGCTTCGCCTGCAAGCGCAAGCAAAGCTTGCACTCCCACTGAAAACTTACGCCGCGAGTTGTTCAAATTGTTTCATGCTCATTCCTAAGTCGTCAGGCTCTGCCGAGACCCCTATCGTTTTTATTAAAATAAACGCCGCATCATCTATTTATCTCGGTATTTATAACTAATTATATTGATTTATTAAACCGGAAAATCGTACTAATCGGTCATTCGAATTATGCTACGCTCTTGTGTATTGCGGGTAAATTCGCTCCGCAACACAGACTTTTATTACCGCGCAATACATTCCACTCATCAGGAGTCAAATCATGTTAATCGGACTACCCAAAGAAATTAAGGACAACGAGAATCGAGTCGGTCTGACGCCGGGCTCAGTCAAGGCGTTAACGCGCCGGGGTCATCAGGTGGTGGTGCAAAGCGGCGCGGGCGAAGGCAGCTCGCTTTCGGACGAAGAATACCAGTCTGCCGGCGCCCAAATCGTTCCCTATGCAGAAGATGCGTGGGCGGCAGACATGGTGGTCAAGGTAAAAGAGCCGATTGCATCGGAATATCACTATCTGCGACAGGACTTGCTGCTGTTTACCTATCTGCATTTGGCTTCGGATAAAGCGCTGACCGAGGCCCTGTTAGCCAGCGGGACCACCGGCATCGCTTACGAAACCGTACAAACCGAAGACGGCAGTTTGCCTTTATTGATACCGATGAGTGAGGTGGCAGGACGCATGGCGACTCAAGCGGGCGCAACCTATTTACAAAAATCGCACGGCGGCCGCGGTGTCTTAATAGGCGGAGTGCCTGGCGTCGCTCCCGCCAATGTCGTCATTCTGGGCGGCGGCATCGTCGGTACCAACGCCGCGCGGGTCGCCGTCGGCTTGGGCGCGCAAGTCACGGTACTGGACATCAGCCATGCCCGCCTGAAATACCTGGACGACATTTACCGGGGGCAACTGCAAACCCGTATCAGCAATGAATCGACTATCGAAGAGGTTCTTGATACCGCCGATCTGGTCATCGGCGCAATTTTAATCCACGGCGGACGAGCGCCCTGGCTGATTACCCGCAACATGCTGCCGACCATGCGCAAAGGCTCGGTGATCGTTGACGTGGCCGTCGATCAGGGCGGCTGCGTGGAGACCACGCGCCCTACCACCCATAGCCACCCGACTTATGAAATCGACGGCGTGGTGCATTATTGCGTCGCCAACATGCCGGGGGCGGTGCCGCGCACCAGTACCTTTGCGCTGAACAACCAGACGGCCGGGTATGCCTTGCGTCTGGCAAACGAAGGCCTGGACGCTGTGCGTAAAGATACGGCATTGCGATGCGGACTCAACACCTATCGCGGGAACGTGACTTATCCCGCCGTGGCAGCAGCGTTCGGCTTGAAACATACCGACCCGCTGCAGGCATTGGGTTATTCCTAAAAATGAGTATACCCGGTAACAGCGATTCCGCTGGTTCCCAAGCTCCAGCTTGGGAACCCAGTCCGGGAAGCTCCAGCTTCCCGTCTACCCTCGTCACACAGGAGTACAACCATGCCCAGAAGCCGCTATCGCGTCCAATGCGACTCGTGCCCACACTTCCTGACCGCAACGGTAAACCACTGGATGCCGTTATTTACCCGCCCGGAAACCGTGAACATCATTCTGGACTCTTGGCGTTTTTTACAGCGGGACACGGACTTTCGACTCTACGGTTACGTCATCCTCGAAAACCACCTGCATCTTATCGCCGTTTCTGATAATTTGAACCATGACATGCAGCGATTTAAATCCTACACGGCGAAGCAAATCATCGCGCATCTGGAACAACGCCGCTCAGTCAAGCTGTTGGAGCTGCTGGCGTTTTTTAAACGCGCCCATAAGCAGGAAACCACCTATCAGGTTTGGGAAGAAGGCAATCATCCGCAAATCATCGAATCTGAGGCCGTTATGCGGCAGAAGCTGGATTACATTCATTACACAATCCGGTCAAGCGGGGTTATGTGGACCAGCCGGAACATTGGCGCTATTCCAGTGCGCGTAATTATGCCGGTCAGGCGGGGTTGATTGAGGTGATTCGGTCGTGGTAAGTTGCTCGGGAAGCTGGAGCTTCCGAGACTGGGTTCCCAAGCTGGAGCTTGGGAACCAGCGCGTGAATGAGATATGTCTCTGCATCGCTCGTATGTGGCTTGCGGAATACGGGATGATCGGAACCACGAAGCCCGTGATTCCACAAGCCACAGCCAGGCTATTCGTTACCCGCTACTCTCGCTAGTAATCGCTGGTTCCCAAGCTCCAGCTTGGGAACCCAGAAGGCGAAGCTCTAGCTTCGCGAAACAGGAAAACGGGGTCCCATCAAAAATTAAACGCCTTAGCCTTCCCCGCCTGCACCTTAAACTGCTTCAACCACGATTTCCCGGATAATTTCTCAGCCAACGCCACGGCAAGATGCTGCGGATCAACACCCATGCCCTTGTTCCGGCCCAAACCCTGCATACAGGAAGGACAGTTGGTCAGGATGGTGGCTCTGCCTTTTTCCGGCATCGCTTCGGCCAATGACTCGCGTTTGCGGTGCAGCATCGAGGCGGAAATGTCGGGGCGCGACAACGACAGCGTTCCCGCCTCGGAGCAGCAATTGGGTACCGGCTGAACGCTACCGAATCCGCCGAGCTGATCGAGCACGTCCAGCGCCTTGCCGTCCAGGGAGTCATGGCACGGCGCGTGATAAAGATAGGTCTCGCTGCCTGTGCCTTCTAATTGCAAGTCCCGCTCCAGCGCATAACGGGCTATATCGACCAGCCTGCCGCCAAACAATTTGGCCGCTTCCATCTCGTTCAAGCCCTCGCGGCAAGTCCCGCAGGTCACAACGCAGCCGTCGAACTCCAGATGGGTAAACATATCCCGGATTTGGTTCAACAGGATGGTCACGCGCAAGCCGTTTTGCGAATGCATTTCGGCCTGGCCGTTGGCGTAGGCCGGAAATCCGCAGCACAAGAACGGCGGCGGTAATACCACCCGTGTTTTCAAGCCCATCAAGACATGGATCGCAGCCATCGATATGTCGGACACCATGCGCTCGGAACCGCAGCCGGGAAAATAGAATACGGTGCGTTCGGCTTCCTGATCGGGTTCAAACACCAAAACCTGATCGTCCTTGCAGTCGGGTAACAGATCCCGCAGTGTAAGTGCCGGCACGGTCGGCATCGGCGAGCTCAGCAGTTGCAACGGGTAATGCTTGGACTGGCCTTTTTTCGGTTGCAGCGGCTTGGCTAATAGCGTGCCCAGCTGCTGTCCGACAAAACCGGCCCGAAGCACGCCGAAACGGAACACTTTATTGAAAGTCGGCGAGTCGCTGTGCAGATAGCGCAACGTCATCTTGGTCGCCGCGGCCGTGTGCTTATAACCCCAATCCGCCAGAATCCGGCGTTCCAGCACTGATACGTCGGCGGAATCGATATCGACCGGACAGGGTTTGGCGCATTTGTGACAGGTCGTGCAATGATCCGACACTTCTTCCAGCCACTGCAGCAGTTCAAATTTTGTCGAATATTCGCGCTGCGCATCGAACAGCAAGGCTTCGATAATCGCACCGATCGCCAGGTTCTTGTTACGCGGATGATAGAACAGGCTGCCCGCAGGGTGAAAAACGCCGCAATCGGGTTTGCATTTTCCGCAGCGCACGCAATGGGCGATTTTGTTCGCCAGCTCTTCCAGCTGGCCGTGGCGCAGAATGCGCGCTTCCAGCCCCAACAGGTTGAACGATGGCGTGAAGATATGTTCCAGCACGTCGAAATCTTCGAGCTTGCCGGGGTTCATCAGCCCGGTCGGGTCGACTTCGCGGCGATAGGCGCTCAGCGCCGCGATGCGTTCCGGTTCCAGATACTTGAGTTTGGTGACGCCTATACCGTGCTCGCCGGACACCACGCCGCCCAGTTCGACCACCTTGAACATGACTTGGTCGATGACTTCGCCGGAGCGTTCCAGCATGTCCCGATCATTGGACAGCACCGGCAAGTTCACATGCACGTTGCCGTCTCCGGCGTGCATGTGGGTCGCCAGCACGATGCGCCGGTCGCGCACTTCCTGATGGGCAAGATTCACGGCGGCGATAATTTTGGGAAATCCGCGCGCCAGTTCGGCGAATTCCTTTTTGAACTTTTTGATGATCGACAGGCTGCGCAATGTTTTTTCGTCGGCGGTAGGCAGCGCGTTTCTGGCCGTTGCATCAAGCTCCAACGCAACGCTTGATCGGGCGTCGAATGAATCGTTATTGTCTTCAACCGGCGGTTCGCGGAATAATGCGGCCGCCCGGTCAAGGAACGTCAGCTGGGCATAACGCTCTTCTTCTAAATTGACCTCGTCGATAAAACGGGCAAATTCGGCCAGCGTTTCCAACGGAATAACGACGTCCTCATTCAGCTTGAAGGCATTGGTGCGCCTCGCAATCGCGCCGAATTTTTTGCGATCGGCCCAATATCGTTCTGCTTCGGCAGTATCGCGGGCTTCAAATAGTTCGCTGTTCGGGTGCTGATCCAGAATAGCGCGTATTTTGTCAATGCCACGCTGGGTCTGATCTAAAGAATGTCCGGCAACATCGATCAGCAGTACGGCTTTCGGCGTTTTGAACCGGCTCGATTTGACCTGATAGTCGATTGCGCGCACATATTCGTCGTCGAAATGTTCCAGCGCCACCAACGTATCTTCGCCTTGATCCGGAAACGGGAACGCCTTGGATAGCTCGACAATCACGCGGCTGGCTTCTTCCATGTCCTGGCCGAAGAACTCCAGGCAAATCGTGCGCGTGGCTTCGAATTTAGGATAAAGGATAAATTCCGCCGAGGTGATGATGCCGTCGGTGCCTTCCTTTTGCAGACCCGGAACTCCGCCCAACGCCTTGTTGGTGATGTCTTTCCACAGGCCTTTCTTCCTGATTTCGCTGCCTTTCAAGACAATGGTCTTGATCGACTCTCCGCTCTTTTCGTCAGACACTTCGAAGGTCACTTGATCTTCCGGCAGGATTTTACGCAACTGATGATCGGTTCTGCGCACCACCCAACGTTTGCCGCCGGGCATCGCCATCCGCCAGGAAATCAGGTTATCGATGCAGGTACCCCAGCGCACCGCGCACTTACCGCCGGCATTTTCGGAAATATTGCCGCCTATCGAGGACGCCCAGGCGCTGGTCGGGTCGGTTGCAAACACCAAGCCCCGACTGCCGGCGTATTGGTGGGCTTTTTCGGTAATAACGCCGACTTCAACTTCAAGCACCTGGGCCACGGCGTTCTGTCCATCCCAAAGCTTAAATTCCATGTCCCGCGTGCCGCGAATGCGGTCAAGCTTTTCGGTGTTAATCACCACGCAGTCCGGCCGTAGCGGAATCGCGCCGCCGGTCAGCCCGGTACCGCCGCCGCGCGGCACCGCTTTCAGGCCCATTTTGGCGATGGCGGTGAGCAGCGGCGCCAACTGCTCTTCTTTATCGGGCATCACCACCGCTACCGGCAGATACAAACGCCAGTCGGTCGCATCAGTGGCATGAGAGACCAGCGTGAACGGGTCGAACAATACGTTACTGACGCCGGTAACAGCGCCCAGCTCTCTTTTCATCCGGCGACGCAAGCCCGGCACTTTTTCGACATCGTTGCGGAACTCGTCCAGCAGTTGGCGGGACGCGACCAGCACCTTATGCACCCTGGCTTCGTCGCCGATATTCTGTTCGATGATGCCCAAGTGCTTTTCGGCATTTTCGAACATGCGCTTGCGCCTGCCGGCCGAGGTCACCAGCTCCTGGAACAGATAAGGATTACGGCGGTAAATCAGGATCTCGCCGAAAAAACGCATCAGCAACCGGGCGGAGCGCCCGGTTACGCGGCGGTCGCGCAATTCCTCCAGAATCAGGGCTATTTCCGTCCCCAGCAGGAAAGACACGACCTGCCAATCATCCGCCGAGGTATAGTTGAACGGAATTTCCCGATAGCCTCTAGGAATGGTTATCGTAGCGTTGGATTCAGTTTTCAATGTAGTCGGCGACATGTTCAATCCTGTCCGGGGTAGTCATCATAAGATATTGTCTCTTAAATGATTGTGACGGTGAAGGTATTCGTTTTTCTGGAATCGTATCTATGGTGTTATACAGATAAATTATGACGAATCTTCGGGGGCATGTGTACAAGCGGCAGTTTACCGAACGACACGCAAATGCGAAACCGACTGAGCGCCGTCCAGCAACACCCGCGCATCGACCCGATGCGCCATCTCGATCATTTCCCGAGCGGGCGTCACCATGCCCAGTGCGTTGGAAACCTGCGTGAACGACACCAGTTTGGTATGCGAATTCAGCAATCTAAGCAAACAACAAGCACCTCAACAATTTTAAATTTCAGTTAACATGCTTTTACGTAACACTTTTCATGAGGCGCTCCATGCAAGATCAACAGCAAATCACCAGCACAAAAATTGCAGATTGGGCGAACACAAAGGAAGCTCAAGCTTTCTTGCCAAGACTGATTCGGCGTTTGATTCACGCAACTGTTGCCCCCGAAAGTTGCGATTTCCCGGCGGGCGATTCGACCAGCCTGCCGGGTTGGGATGGCGAATTGTTATGTAGCGAAGAATCAGCTTGGACGCCAACCGGCACCAGTTTTTGGGAGTTAAGCTGCGAGAAACAGCCAAAGACCAAAGCGGACCGGGACTACGATAAGCGAACCGAACAGACCGATGCAATCGCTCGTAGCCAAACGGCTCTCGTTATCGTCACCGCCCGTAAATGGCCCGGAAAAAAACAGTGGCTCAAGGCAAAACAATTAACCGGGGAATGGAAGGAAATTCGAGTTTTCGATGCCGGTGATCTTGAGCAATGGCTGGAACAGTGTTGGCCTGTCGCTTTACAGTTCGCCGAAGAATTGGGACTCAATGGCCCGGAAGTCGAGAGTGTATCCAGATACTGGAAAACTTGGTCCGGCCAAACCGCGCCCGCCATTTCCACAGAGGCATTTTTCGCCAGCCGCGAACATTCCCGCGATAGCCTGCTTGCCAATCTTACCAAATCGCCCGCTCCCGAAATTTACCGGATCAAAGCCGATAGTGCGGAAGAAGCGGTGGCTTTCGTTTGTTGCGTTTTATCCGGTCAGGAAAATCTGGCATCTGCCAGTTTAGTCGTCACTGATGCAGCCGGTTGGCGTTACGCGCAAATGCATAGCTCTATCAACGTGGCAATCGCCGCCAGGCCGGAAGTTGCCGAGCGGCCGGCTTTACGTTCCGGCTTGACTATCGTCGTACCGTATGCGGCTGGAGACATGTCTGGGTATTTTCAAAGGAACGCTGACGGTAAAAACGATGTGGATTTAGTCGTCGAACGCCCGGATATTTACCTGTTCGAAAAGGCATTGCAGACTATGGGATTCAATGAAGGCGATGCTCACCGGACCTCGGCCAATACCGGTCGCTCGTGGTCAATCTATAGACGGCAATTTGCACAAAACCCCGCCATTCGCACCCCTGCTTGGCTAACAATGCCGCAAGCCAAAGCGCTCTCCGTACTGTGCTTGCTCGGCGCTTGGTCGGGAAACTTTGCCGAAGACAAAAACCTGGTTTCGGCGTTGGCCGATTGCGCTTACGAAGACATCGAAAAAGACTTGCGCCATCTTGCCCGGCAAGACGACGCGCCGTTGTTAGCCATCGGCGATGTCTGGAAAGCCAAATCGGCGCTGGAATTGCTCGCCCTGTTCGGCGAACGTATCAGCAGCGATGAATTGAATCGTTTTTTCGACATTGCCGAACAAACGCTCGCTCAACCGGACCCGATATTGGAAATGGCGGATGAACAACGCTATGCCGCGCAAATTTACGGCAAGGTGCGGCCTCAGTCCGGTTTTTTGCTTGATGCTCTATGCGATACCTTAATCAAGCTGGCCGTAATGGCGACGCAACTGCCGGGTTTGCAAGCCGCCCGGCTCGACGACCGGGTTGCGGGATTAATCAGCCGGCTGTTAACTAATGCGGATGGCGAGCGTTGGCTATCGCTGTCGTCTTGCTTACCGGAACTTGCCGAAGCAGCGCCCGATGCGTTTCTAAAAGCCGTCGAACGCAGTCTCAACCAAGCCGACTTGCCGGTTACGCGATTGATTACCGAAAGCCGCAGCACGGGCATCATGGGAGGGCGCTGCTGGCATTCCGGTTTGTTATGGGCCTTGGAAACCGTGGCTTGGGACCCGAAGCGATTTCCACGCGTGGCATTGATTCTGGCGCGGCTGGTTCATGTACCCTATGCCAGCAATTGGGGAAACACGCCGATGGCGAGTTTGCACGGCTTGTTCCGAAGCTGGTTGCCGCAGACAGCGGCTACAATCGAGCAACGGATCGCCGCGCTCGATTTGTTGATAGACAAGGATCAAGAGGTCGCATTCCGTTTGCTCGATGACCTGGTTCATACCGGCCTAAGTTCGGCGACGCCCGCCGCCCGCCCCAAATGGCGTGATGACGATGCTGGTTTTGGTCGTGACGTTACTGAAGATGATTATCGGCAAATGGTAATGGCTGCGGCCGACCGCATGATCGCTCTCGCCGAGAGCAACCCGCAACGCATAGTCACACTGATCGAAAAACTGGGCGTGTTCGACGAACAACGTGTTCGGCAAGTCTTGGCGCTAATCGATCCATACCTGGAAAATTCCGCCACCGATGAAGACCGTGAATCGATCCGAGCCGCACTGCGAGTACGTATTCATCAACAGCTCAATTATGACCAAGAGCACGACACATTTACCGAAACCGAATTAAATGCAATCGAGCAAACTTACCGGCAACTGCAACCCAACGATTTACTGATCCGCCATCGCTGGTTGTTCAAGGATGGCTGGCTCGGTGATGTTCCATGGAAAACTCATGGCAATCACGATGCATCCTTGGAGCAGGTCGAGCAACTGCGCATCGATAGCTTACAAGAAATTCACGCCACGTTTGGCATGCAAGGCATCGAGCAGTTAGCCGATGTTTGCGGCAGTCCGTATTGGCTGGGGACGACGCTAGCGAAATTGGAAATACCCGAGGACCGGCTTGCCGCATGGCTATTCGAAAATGGCGGCGACTCGGCCAACAGCGCACCGCGAACCGAATTGATCCGCGGCTTGTTACGCGCACTGGACATTTCCAGGGCCTTGGCTCTGTTACAAAACGCCATACCAATGGGCATAGCAGCCGGTTGGACACCGGAACGTATCGCAGGTCTATGGATGCTGATGCCGCATTGCCCGGTGGCTTGGAATGAAGTATCGGCTTGCGGACAGGCGGTCGAGTCGGCTTATTGGTCGGCAGTGCAGCCGAATTTTTGGGCACGCGATGCCTCCGAAGACTTAGACTTCATGCTTGGCCGATTGCTGGGAGCGGGGCGACCGAGAACCGCATTTGCGAGCTGCCGTTACAATCTGAACAATGTCGAAGCGGATATTCTGGCAGAGATGCTGGAGCGCTTTATTGCCGGTGAAGAAACTGACGGCCCTTTGCTGGATTCGTGGGCTATCGGGCAGGCATTGGAAGCCTTACAAGCTTCGCCATTGATGGATAGGCAACGGCTTATCCGTATCGAATTTGCGCTGCTTCCTGCGCTTAGATACGGTAACGAGCCGCAGGCGAAAACCTTATACGACGCGCTGATGTCCGAACCGGCGCTATTTAACGAACTGCTTTGCATGGTTTACAAGCCGCGTCACGGCGAGCGGAAAATCGAACCTTCCGAATCCGAGCGAGCTCTGGCGGAAACCGCATGGCGTGTACTGCGCGGTTGCCGATTGGTTCCCGGCACGCAAGCCGATGGTTCAATCGACGGTGTGGCGCTTGCCCAGTTTGTCGATAATGCCCGCCAGCTTTGCCGCGAGGCCGACCGGTTGGAAGTCTGCGACTCGACGCTAGGCCAAGTTCTGGCCTATGCACCGGCAGGTTCGGATGAAATATGGCCCTGCGAAGCGGTACGCGAGCTGCTCGATCGGCCCGAACTTGAAGACATGCGACGTGGCGTTCAAATCGGGATACACAACAAACGCGGCGTCACATCACGCGCTTGCGGTGAAGGCGGCAATCAGGAACGCAGGCTGGCGGATTATTACCGTCAACAGGCGCAAGCGCTTGCCTGTAGCCATGTCTATGTTGCCGAAGCCTTGGAAGCCATGGCCCGCAGCTACGAAGCCGACGGAGTTAGACACGATCTCGATGCGCAATTAAGCCGGGAGCGGTTTTAATGAAATAAAAAGAATCGATAGCAATAGGGCTTCAGCATCCTATCATGCTCACCGATTACCAACCCTGTACCGTGTCGATGAAAAAGTGGCGATTTCTTCAGCCATTAGCAATGACACCTTCCGTCAACACCAGCTTGGCGCCATAGGCAATCAGCAGTTTACGGCGCTCCAGACTCATGGTCTCCGGCATCGTCAAGGTCAATGGAATGCCCCGCGCCGCCGCGACGAACGCCAGCGCAATGCCGGTATTGCCGCTGGTCGGTTCGATCAGTTCCTTAGCGGGACCCAGCAAGCCTCGGCGCTCGGCATCCCAGATCATCGCCGCGCCGATCCGGCATTTAATCGAATAAGCAGGATTGCGGCCTTCTATTTTTGCCAACAGGGTGACCGGCTCACCATCGATGATGCGGTTAAGCCGAACCAACGGAGTCTGGCCGATGGAGTGGGAATTGTCTTCGTACCAATGTGACATAAGAATCTCCTGTGATTTCAGCCGCTAAGCTGCCTGGTGAGCAATGTTCGAGTAACTGTCAGCCAAATTTTGGCCAAAAAAAAGCCAGTGATCTCCAAGGAAAGGGATTCACTGGCTTCCGGTTGTCCGGTCAGCTTGCGTTTTTTATAAACTACTTTAAGTCGTTACGTTCTGTCAAGGCGCATAGTTGTATTCTCTCGAACACCCAACAACACCTTAGTTTATCTATTTATTGTACTAGGAGGCTATCCGAGAATAGCCATAAAAATAAAGCCCCATATTCCTTACCGCCCTATTTTCATAAAGCAGCCCAAACCGCCACAAAACATCATTTAAATATTCAATATAAACAATGCATTATGTTATAATTCGCAGAAAATAACATCATTGGGTCACGCCATGCCAGCTCCTTTCAAGTCAAGTCCGGTTGAATTTAATCAATACCAGTTATTTCCTAGGCATATTTTTGATCTTCTCCCGGAAAATCACGAGGATTACGTCTATTGGCTGATTACCTTCGACCCCCGACCCCCGGTTCAAAAACTAATCGTGGGAACTGGAAAATGCAATAAAAACCGGCGTTCACTTCAGGATGCTGATTTTAAAAGCCGACTGCCGAAGTGGCGAATTGCGCGCCCAGGAAACCAACGGCTTTAATCTGTACGAATTCAATGAATATTCCAAACTGTTTAAAGTGTCGCTAGAGGATGTAATCAGCCGCATAGACAACACTATATCAGGCTCATTGGGGGTGTTTGTCTACGACGGCCTACCCAGCCTGCCGTTGTTTATAATAATTCGTAAGGAATCCAAAAAGGTGGAAGTCTATAACAGCTTTTATCTCACCGAGCCGGTTTCGAAAATGCCTTATCCGCATTGGGAAACGGAGCTTAATCCCGGTAATCAGGAGCTGTTCGAATCGGATCACTGGAATATGTCCGAACTGTTTCTCGACTACTTCAAAAAACGCTGGGAAATGGAAAAAGAAAAACTTCATGTCCCAGAAAACGAAATCGATGAAAATAAAAACTTTATCCATGCCCCAAGCTTGGCCATAGATAAATGCGTCGAGCTGTTTATTGGAATGAAATGATCTTGCCCCAAATCTCAGTCGACGTGACGGGGATGAAACCGAATCCGGCAACAAAAGAGGTAAACGACACAGCAACGGAAAAAAGCCACCGAAATGATGAAGCACTGCCGAATGTTTCTTGCAGGTCGTTTTTTACCTGTAGCATGACAGCCGAAATCCAGTCAAATGAGGTACATCCTGGAGTTTGGTAATTCTCCCGTATGAATATTTTCTCGTTTTGATTCTACAAGACATGAGAGAATGAAACCCACATCATCAAACACGACCACGGATGTCTATCTCGAAATCGATCCAACCCGACCCCACTCGACACCTATCTTCTCTTAAAGATTTGTGGCCTTTTATGCGCCCCTATCGGGGCAGAATAGTTCTGGCTTTAGTGCTGCTATGCCTAGGCTCGGCCACCATCCTGTTGGTTCCGTTGGCGTTCCGCGACCTGATCGATTTTGGTTTTGGGGAAAGGCAAAACACCGGAGGCGGTCTGTTGGGTGCGCTGAGTTTGAACGGTCACTTCGCCGTGTTATTCGGCTTGGCGTGCCTTTGGGCATTGACCGTAGCAGTGCGTTATTACACCGTGACTTGGGTAGGCGAGCGGGTGACGGCGGATTTACGCAGTGCTGTATATGCGCGGGTACTGGCGCAATCTCCGCAGTTTTTCGAGACCTTGCAAACCGGCGAAGTGCTGTCACGCCTGACCGGCGACACCATTCTGATCCAGACCGTGATCGGCAGCTCGATTTCGATGTGCTTGCGAAGCCTGTTCCAGTTTGTCGGCGGGATGGTCATGCTGGCGGTGACCAGTTTTTATCTGTTCTCTCTGAATCTAGGCTTGATGGCATTGCTAACGTTGCCCATCTTTGCCATCGGTCGCAAAGTCAAAAAACTTTCGCGTGAATCGCAGGACAAAATTGCCGATGCCTCGGCGCTGGCTGGAGAGATCCTCAACGCGGTACCGACGGTTCAAGCTTACACACAGGAACAACGAGAAACCAAACGCTTCGCCGACCGCGCGGAAATCAGCTTCATGACCGCCATCCGGCGCACCCGCTTTCGTGCGGCATTGACGGCGATCGTTATCATAGCCGTGATGGGCTCCATCATTTTCGTGTTGTGGCTAGGCGCAAACCAGGTGCATGCAGGCAGCATGACGGGCGGACAACTGGCTTCTTTCGTCCTTTATGCAACGTTGGTGGCGGGCGGCGTCAGCACAATGGCGGAAGTATGGGGCGATGTCATGCGTGCGGCAGGTGCAACCGAGCGCTTGCTGGAACTGCTCCATGCACAACCCGCCATCGTCGAAATCACTACCTCACAACCGTTACCGCAACCTGGAAAAGCCGAGATTCAATTCGAACATGTCAGCTTCCGGTACCCGTCGCGCATGCAGACAATCGCGCTTGATGACATTAGCCTCAACATCGTATCAGGGGAAGTCGTCGCGCTAGTCGGCCCTTCCGGTGCGGGCAAGAGCACCCTGTTCCAACTCTTATTGCGTTTTTACGATACAACCCACGGCACCATATCCTTCAACGGGCGAGATATTCGCCAACTTTCATTGCATGAATTGCGTAACAAGATTGCCATCGTGCCGCAGGATTCGGTGATCTTCTCAGCCAATGCCATGGAAAATATTCGCTACGGCCGTCCCTCTGCCAGCGATGATGAAGTGATGGCCGCCGCCAAATCGGCGCAGGTTGAAGAATTCATCAAGCGCCTGCCGGATGGCTATCAGACCTTCCTCGGAGAACGCGGTACTCGTTTGTCCGGCGGGCAGCGGCAGCGAATCGCCATCGCAAGAGCCATTTTGAAAAATGCGCCACTTTTATTGCTCGACGAAGCCACCAGCGCACTGGATGCGGAATCAGAAATCTTAGTGCAGGAAGGGTTGAATGCAGCCATGCAGAGCCGAACCACCCTCATCATTGCCCACCGGCTAGCCACAGTGAAGAAGGTCGACCGCATCATCGTGTTGGATCAAGGACGTATCGTCGAAATCGGCTCACCGGAAGATTTACGCAAACAGAGCGGACTGTACGCCAAGCTCGCAAACTTGCAATTCGACGTTCAGTAATGCACGGCTCATTGGTGGAAAAGTTAGAATGATCACCTTGGATTCAGGGTGTGTAATATTTGCCATAGGCAAATAAGCGATCATGATCTCTCGGTCGCAATTCGGCCAATTACAGACGATCATGGATGTATCAAAATTGTAAAATGAAGCCTGCCAGACGAATATAAAATGTGCTTTAACTTGTGTTGTAACTATCTTCTACTAATCGAACGGTTACAGGTAAAATTCCTTATTTATAGGTTACTGTTTAGACACTATAATTAAAATTATCCTATACTAGCTTTACTTACTTTAAAAGTTTCTTGGAATTCATAGGTTATGGAAATGATCTACTTGGCCTATGGCTTGGCTTTTTTCATGCTGGGCGTGGTTGCCTTTATGCTGCCAAAGTATAATACGACGTGGCACTTCGCCCCGCATCTGTCGCTGCTGGCAGCGTTCAGCATTCTGCACGGGATGGTGGAGTTTATTGAAATGCAGAGACTGGGCGACTCAGCCGAGTGGTTAACTAGATTGGGCGGCCTGTTGCTGCTAACCTCCTATCTGCCGCTACTGGAGTTTGCCCGTCGTACCTGGAACAGCAATCAGGGTTCGGTTCGGCTACCTGCGCCTTGGGTGTATGGCACTGCGAGCTTCGGGGTGGCAGCGCTGACGCCGTGGGCGGCCGAACCCATGGCGAGCACGCATTTTTTGGTCGGCGCCCTGGCTGCACTGCTAACCGGTGTTGCGCTGTTCGCCACCCCGCGCGCGCAGGGAAAAATATACACAACCCTCCGCAACGAGGTCTGGCTGTGCATCATAGTGCTGGCATTCATCTGCTACAGCTTGTCTACCCTTTTCCTTTTCCTGCTCCAGAACGATCCGCCTCTGCCAACATGGTTGCCAACGCAGGCAGATTTCCTTGCGTTGTTTGGCATTCCCGTCCAGTTATTGCAAGCCGCGTGCGCCGTGGCGGCGACTATGGGACTCGTCTCGCTGCTGCTCCTCGCTGGTAAAAACAGCCCGATAGACGCCACCGCCTTCGGGTGGTCGCAGGAAGCGATAGTCATCGCCGATACCAATAACGTTATTTTGCGCGTCAACAAGGCCTTCACCGAATCCACTGGCTACACGGCCGAGGATGCGGTGGGCCATAACATGAACTTGCTCAAATCAGGGCGCCATGATGATGTCTTTTATAATGCGATGCAGGAAAGCATCAATCACACCGGAACCTGGCAGGGGGAAATCTGGGATCGGCGCAAGAATGGTGAAATCTACCCCTCGTGGTTAACCCTCACTGCGGTGAAAGATGCCGCCGGTGCGGTCATTTATTACGTTGGTACGCATCTCGACATCACCCAACGCAAAGCAGTGGAGGAAGAGATGGCGCGTCTGGCCTTCTACGATCCGCTCACCCATCTGCCCAACCGTCTGCTGTTGCAAGAGCGGTTGAAGCAGGGCATCAAAGTGGCGCGACGTGAAGGCAAGCAACTGGCCTTGCTGATGCTCGATCTGGATCGTTTCAAGGCAGTCAACGACAGCCTGGGGCATCTGGCGGGCGACGAGTTACTGCAACAAGTCGCTGAAAGAATCACAACCCGGTTGCGCAGTGTAGACATGGTTGCCCGTTTGGGCGGCGATGAATTTATCGTGTTGCTGGAAGATATTGCTTACCCGGAGGATGCCGCACGGCTCGCTGAAGAAATCGTCGCCGATTTAAGCAAACCCTTTGGGTTGACCCGTAGTGACGATGTGCGGATTGGCGCCAGCATTGGCATCAGCATTTATCCACAACACGGTGACAGCTTTGAAATACTCATGGATCATGCCGATAAGGCGTTGTATCAAGCAAAAGACCTGGGGCGCGGCTGCTTTGCCTATTTTTCCGCAGACCTGACGATTGCTGCCCGTGAGCGTATTGAGTTGGAAAGCCGATTGCGCAGGGCGGTTCAACAACAGGAACTGCATGTGTTCTACCAACCGCAGGTGGATATTGCCAGTGGCCGCATTGTCGGCGCTGAGGCATTAGTGCGCTGGCAAGACCCTATCGAAGGATGGATTCCGCCTTTCCGCTTTATTCCCATTGCCGAAGAAACCAGTTTGATTTTGGAGATTGGCGAATGGGTGTTGCGGGAAACCTGTAACCAGGGTCAGTTTTGGCTGGCTTATGGACTACCTCCATTAACCCTGGCGGTTAATGTTTCCCCACACCAGTTCCGGCGTAGCGACATTAACGCCTTGGTTGCTAAGGTACTGGCCGAAACCGGTTTTCCGGCAAAGCATCTGGAATTGGAAATAACCGAAAGCGGACTGATGGAGAATCAGGAGAACGCGACGGGTATTCTCAACTGCCTGCGTGTTCAGAGCATTCGCCTTGCCATTGACGATTTCGGCACCGGATATTCGTCGTTGGCTTATCTCAAAAGTTTCCCTTTGGATGTGCTGAAAATCGACAAGAGATTTATCGATGATATTCCCCATAGTAAAGACGGTATGGAAATCGCCGCCACCATCATCGCCATGGCACATACACTGGGCTTAAAAGTCTTAGCAGAAGGCGTAGAAACGCCGGAACAACTGGCATTTCTACAGGAAAAAGGCTGTGATATGTATCAGGGCTTTATCAAAAGCCGCCCCCTGTCTGCGACAGAGTTTGCCAAGTTATTGCACAATCAACAGCGGAATGAGTTATAAAGCCAATAAAACATTGAAATCGATTTGACTGACCGGAATGGGTCGAGAGCAGCAATACACTGTATCCCAAGCTCCGGCTTGGGATACAGTGCAAATGAGTACAGCGCACTTAACTCACCCGACAAATATCTTCACTCCTTGATACGAATCAAATCATGGCAGCCCTTGCAGGATTCGCCAACCTTTCCAAACTGGGCCTTGATCGCATTGACGTCACCGGTTGCCGCGACTTTCGCCAATTCGTTTGCGGCCACGTTAAAGGCGTTGGCCGCTATCGTCACTTCTTCTTTTTTCTGGAAGAATTCAGGCTTGAGCCGGCTTTGTTTCCAGCCCACGCCCTGGTCCGTACCTTCACCGTACAGTGCGCCCAATCCGGAATTGGCAACCGCCGCAATCGCATTGGCGGCCGCAGCGACAGCGTCCTTGTTAAAGGTTTCGGGATGATCAACGACTTGGCTTTTGATTTTCCCGACATTCCACGCCGCAAAAGAATAGGCCGACTGCCGGAATCTTATCTGTTCTTCAATCGGACCGGCTATCGCCGCTGTGGTTGAAGCAGTAAGCAATAAGGTGAGTGCTAGTTTTTTTTCATTTCTTCAGTTCCTGTGTGTTATAAAAATAGTTAAGCGGTTTAAAAACTTGACGGCGCTTGTGCGGTTTGTTGCGGGCCGGGCACCGGATAGAGCTGCGTTATTCCACCCGAAACGCCCCAGGCCACCGTGCTGGGAATGATCAAAGACAGAATAAAACGCATAGCGCCAAATTCCTTAACATGATTGGTCGCAACGGCTTCCGCCAGCGCGGTGGAAATTTTCTTTTTTCCGGTCAGCATCGGCGCGACAAGATTGGTTTTTTTAACCCAGCGGTAAAAGATCAGGGCGACTAAATGCAGCCCAACCAGCGCCAGCAAAAAGTTGAATGAGATGCTGTGCCAGCCGGTCAATTTATTGCTAAAAGACTTGTCGACCAGGTTGAACAATGGCCCCTCAAAGGCGATGTCGTCGTTGGCAAACAAGCCGGTACCCACCTGCACTGCCAGGACGGACAGCAGCGCTAACACTGACAACGCGCCCAGCGGATTATGACCGATACCCTGCCAACGGCCTTTAAGGTAAGCGGCAATTCGCGGAACGGTAGGGAAAAAAGTTACAAAGCGCGAATGAGTCGAACCAATAAATCCCCATATAAGGCGAAACACCAGCAATCCCAAAATAAAAATGCCCAACCGGCCATGCCAGTCTATCAATGCGCCGCCGATCTTGGCGGTGATATAAGACGCAATCACCGAGGCCACGAGCAGCCAATGAAACAGCCGGTGCGGCAAGTCCCAAATATGAATTGTAACTTTCATCTTGATTCTCCTTTTAACTGGCGTACTTCACAGAGCAGCCGTACGGTTTGGTGCTGGATTTGGCCGTTTGCGCAAAAGTGAAACTCACTAAAGCGATTTGATAAAGTCGATGTAAAAACATCATTGACTCCTTATTCATTAGTAAAAAAACCGTGCTCGGGAACAGCCTGACCTTGTACGGCTTAGCTACGCAGATGCTTGTTAAAAAAAGCGATGGTCCGCTCCCATGCCAACTTTGCCGCGGCCTCGTCGAAACGCGGCGTGGTGTCGTTGTTAAAACCGTGTTGTTCGCCCGGATAAATGTAAGCTTCGTAGCTGATTCCCGAGGCTTTTAGAGCGGCCTCGTAAACCGGCCAACCGGCATTGATGCGTTCATCGTCGCCGGCATAATGCAGCAACAGCGGCGCTTTGATTTTTGCGGCATCTTCGGCGCTAGGCTGACTGCCGTAGAAAGGCACGGCTGCCGCCAGATCGGGAAGCTGCGTCGCCAGGAAATTAACGATGCCGCCGCCGTAACAAAAGCCTACCGCGCCTACTTTGCCGTTGCCTTCGGGCAGATTTTTCAGAACTTCGGCGGCGGCGATAAAGTCGGCACGCGTTTTGGTTTGATCCAGCGATTTGAACAGCTCGCGCGCCTTATCCTCATCGCCCGGATAGCCGCCTAACGGGTACAGCGCGTCGGGAGCGAAGGCAATAAAATTATCCAGCGCAATACGCCGGGCAATATCTTCAATATGCGGATTCAGGCCACGGTTTTCATGCACGACCAGCACCGTCGGCAGGTTTCCGGTGAATTGGGCCGGCTGAACCAGATAGCCGCGAATCTTGCCGTAACCTGAAGGCGAGGGATATTCCACATAGCTCGCCGAGATCCGTGGATCATCCAGTCCTATCTGCTGCGCCTCGGCAAAACGCGGACTGAGTGCCTCAAGCAAACCCTCGGCAGTCAAACCGATCAGTGTGTATTTTGCGACCGAAACCAAAAATCCCCGGCGCGATAAATCGCCGTGGACGTATTTGTCGAATAGTTTCAGCGCTTCCGGATCGAAGTCTTTAGCTGTTTTGCGTGTCATGGTTTCACCTGTTAATTATCGTTTCCACATGTAGGATGTGCTGAAGCATGAAGCGCATCAATCGCGAAAGATGCGCTTCACTTTGTTCAGCACATCCTACGCACTGGGTTCCCAAGCTGGAGCTTGGGAACCAGCGCAAACCCAGGTTGAATCGTTGTTTATCGACAAAGGCTTCGGCAGTCTGGACCCGAAAACGCTGGATATAGCTATCGCCAGCCTGGACACCCTGCAAGCCTTGGGCAGAAAAGTCGGCGTTATCTCGCATGTGCCTATTTTGGTGGAGCGGATTGGGGCTAAAGTCATCTCCTTACACACAAGTTGTTAAGATTTAGTAAAGTAGAATCATTTTAGCTATGAATTGGGCAAATACAGAATTTCGTAATTTAGATTTAGGTGATAAACGACTAAAGAATAGAGCCATAAAGCTAATCGAAAACCTAGCCAAGTCGCCAAAATCAAGCATACCTGAATCATGTCAAGGTTGGGCAGAGACGCAAGCAACCTATCGTTTTTATGCCAATGAAAATGTGACCTGGGATAAGGTGCTTGAAGGACATGCAAATAACGTGGAAGAACGTATCCGCCTAAGTGACTCAGCGGTTATTTTATGCCTGCAAGATACAACGGAACTAGACTTCAATGGACAGCAGACCGAAGATTTAGGGCGCTTGTCTTATGATGCCCAGCGAGGGATGTACCTTCACCCAACGTTATGTGTAACACCGGATCGAATCCCTCTAGGAG
>NZ_JAWPOH010000022.1:0-65853 GCF_037671525.1 Methylobacter svalbardensis | reverse complement strand
TTTCAAGACGTATATGCAAGATGCCAGTAAAGTTTTGTGTGTCATGAAGAAAATGCGTGAAGATTTCGCAATCCCTGCGTGAATTTTACTGTAGTGGCTTGGAAATTATTTACCTGAGAAACTATATATGAAAAATTGACACTAGCATCTTGAGTTCCGACTCAAAAGAACCCAATACAGCCAACCAGCCATAGGTCCCTTCATACCAGTGCACCCACATGGAAAATAAAGTACAAGCCATATATGCAAATATTGACCATTTTATGTCTACAAATGGCTTATTTCTCACAACTGAGGCGCTTATTGCGGTTTTGCAGATAGACTCCAGGCCATCAAGTTCTTTGCAACTAGAAGGCGCCAGACGGAACCAAACAAGCACCCGGAGTACGGGGCGCGGAATTCGATCCAGGGAGATAAGATTGAGGAGAACTTGAGTCGAGTAAATACCGCTCAGCAAAACAGCCAGTGTGCCAACCCCTATCGCTAACAAGGGTGGCAATGCATAGAAACTGCAGAAAACGACTGCGATCAAGCCAAGAAACAGAAAACTTGTTTGCAAGTTCGCGGTGGAGCAGCGAAAGCCGCTGAGCCGCCGAACGATTGCGTAGATCATAAACACATGAAAAACATACGATCCAAAGAACGCGATACCGGCGCCCTTCAAATTGAAAGAGCTCACACAGACCCAGGCGAGACCAAGGTAGACGACAGTCCAGGCCAGTTCTGAAAATATCAGGAGGTTTTGCACACCTTTGGCTACGATAATGAAACCCATCGGCCAGGAAATCACCCGAAGGCTCATTCCCAAACATAGCCAGCGCAAGATCTCCACCGCGCCTTCGAATTTAGGGGTGTAGAAGAGCGCAATGACCAGTGGCGCAAATGTCAGGGTTGCAATAATACCTGGCCCCGCTAACAGCATACTGACGTGGGCCTGTTCATTCACCACACGATTGCATTCTGTATTATCCTTCGCGATAGCGGCTAAACGAGGATAGAAGTCCGCTCCCATCGCCTGTAAAATAAAGCCGATATAGATCCCACCCAGTGTCCAAGCCGATTGGTACAATCCAGCGGCATCGAAGCCGACTTTGCGAACGATTATGAGGCGTACTGCATAGGCGGCACCTGACATCAATAGTCCGCTTATCATGAATGCAAAACCGAGCTTCAGCAGAGCGGTTGCTTCCTGCCCCACTTGGGAAGCCGATATCGCAGGTGTTTGTAGCTGTATTTTTCGGCTGTACCACCAGGATGTGAGAATACCCATCGCGGCGACAAGTACTAACGAAATGACTATGCCGTCTTCGCGGAGGAAATATACCACGGGGATACTGATGAGAGTCCCGAAGAGAGTGCCCAATATCCCCATCTTGGCGAGATCAGAAATGCGTCGCATGCCTTGTATCAATGCGCCCTGACCCGCGGATACTAGATTGAAAAACACGGCAATTGACAGTAGCGCTACAGCGGTAGCATGTTGGTCGTTGCCAAAAGTCAGCTTCGATAGCGGCCCTGAAAACCCTATAAGAAAAACCGCGCCAAGCAATCCGAGGAAGATTGATATTCGTCGCAGCACTGCGGCAGTTCGCGCAATTCTCTCGGTGTCGTCCGAACCGACTGCCTCGGCGATTTGCCGCACGCCACTGCTGTTAATGCCCATTCCAGCAATGCTAATCGTAAGTTCGGTAATCGATCCGTACAGCCCCATCAACCCGACCCCGGACGGACCCAGCAACATCGCCATTGCCTTGGTTCGAACGATCCCAATGGCAATGTTCAGCACCGACGAGCCGCCGATCACCGCCGAAGACTTTAAAATCTGGCCGTAGGTATGTTTTTTAGTCATGGGATTTCCAGATTAGTAAGCGGCTTCAGCCGAACGAAGCCAAGCATCGGTTCGGGGATTGGTAATTAAAATGGATCAGTTGTCAGTATACACTCTCGGGCACATGGTGTGAACGATGTCAAAGACACGCCGAAAATGACTTACAGAATCGCATTTTGGCGCAGCAATAAGGAAACATCCCGTTGGGATGACGCCAACGATTGGGAAGGGGTATGCATCCCCTCCCCAATCCGCGCCCGATAAAGCAACATCGCTTCGCTTGTTGCGGGCGCTCCTTTCGGCCTAAAGGCCATAGCTATCTACACAACGTAAAACGCTAAGCAGGACGGGGGTTCTCATGCTCCAGAGACTAGAAAAGTATTATCCAAATCGTGCTGAAAAATTAATTACCACAGAGAACACGAAGGACGCGGAGAAAATAACCCTATTCATCAAAGCATTAAAAACTTCGTGCTCTCCGTGTTCTTCGTGGTTATCGAGTCGATTGATGCTAAGAACAAGTCTTTCACCATCTCGGTAGCGTGGGAACGAGGATGTCGTCCGGTTATGATGACTTGTGTAGATAGCCATGCCTAAAGGCCGAGGTTTAAACCAGCAAGGAAGATTGATTAATTAGTTGCCGTTCATCGCCCTGATACCTGAACAGTCCGGCATCACCGAGTTAGGCGACTGACTTGGACGCTACAGATATCCTCTCTTGCGCTACACATCGATCAACTGGTCAAGATAGTGTTCGCCGAACAAACGACATATTGACCATCAAATAGCACCCAACACCTAGGTAGTATTACCTACGTAAAAATATGCAAGTAATAGTACGTATATTTAAGAAAGCATTAATATTCAATCAATAGACTTTGCCCGGATTTTATAGAAATCCTTTCGCATGGATGAAATGGAATGGACTTCACGTTTTTTGTGACTTTTCCAAATTACACTTTACGTGAGTTTTATAGAAATCATTTCGCATGAGTGAGATGGGCCCCTCTCATACTCTTGTTATTTTTTCATATAATTCAATGCAATATAAAGAAGACACATCAAGTGTCTCATAAACTAATGTTCTTATTTAATAGAGGTAATATTGTGACTAAATCAGTTTTGTTTTCAACCTTAACCCGCCTTTCAGAAGCTGCCTTTAGCTCTTCTCATTCACCTAGGGTTGCCCCCTATATCTTTAAGTCTGATTTCAATTAAGAGAACTATGGAATCTATCATGAAAAATCATCTTACGAACATCTCTTTGCGCGAGCTGTTCACTCATTTTTTGTTGGCCGGACTCGCCCTGTTTTTATTCAGTGGCAATTTATTTGCGGCATCCGCGAATCTCGCCTGGGATGCCAGTACCTCATCAAGCCTGGGCGGTTATAAAGTATCTTACGGCACCAGCAGCGGCAATTACGCCACAACCATTGATGCGGGTAACAAGACTACTTATGCGGTGTCCGGGCTACAGGAGGGTACCAAATACTATTTCGCGGTAAAGGCCTATGACTCGACCAAGGCTACCGAGAGCGTTTATTCCAATGAAACCAATTTGACAGTACCTGTCACTGCCGCGACGACGGCATTAACGGCGGATTTCACGGCGAGTAAAACCAGCGGTGTCGCGACTTTAGCGGTGGATTTCACGCCTGTCACAACAGGTACGGTTACGAGTTGGACATGGAGTTTTCCCGGTTCATACACGCCTACCGTGACGAACACCACGGCTAAAGTTACCACAGCGTCCTATCCGACCGCAGGGACGTATAATGTAAGCCTGACGGCAACCGGATCCAGCGGAAGCGTCACCAAGAGCTATCCGAACCTGATTACCGTGACGGCTCCAACTACGACGACTACATCTACGGGCACTACGACTACACCTACGAGTACTACGACTACACCTCCGGCAACTGCTACCAGTAATAACGGCTTGGTGGCGGCCTATGGATTTGAGGAGACCAGTGGCACGACTGCTACGGATGCCTCAGGTAATAGTAACCACGGCACCATTACTAATGCCGTCAGTATCGCCAACGGCCATAGTGGAAAGGCACTGAGTTTTAATGGCACCAATGCCTGGGTCACAGTCAAAGACAGCGCATCACTGGATCTTTCAGCCAGCATGACCCTTGAAGCGTGGGTATACCCGCTGGCAATGACCAACGGCGGGCAAACGGTAATCTTGAAAGAAAGCTCCGGTGCTGAGGTCTATGCCCTCTATGCCGATGAAGATGCCAATCTACCTGTTTCTTATATCAACAATGGAAGTTACCGAGGCGTTACCGGTCCGAACCGCTTGCCGGTGAATACCTGGGCTCACCTGGTGTCAACCTACGACGGTCAATATCAGCGGCTTTATGTGAATGGCATCGAGGTCGCCAATAGCGCACAGAGTGGCTTGATTCAACAATCCGGCGGCGTGTTGCGCCTCGGTGGAAACAGTGTTTGGGGCGAGTATTTCAACGGTTATATCGATGAGGTGCGAATCTACAACCGAGCTTTGACCGCAACGGAAGTCGGCAACAACTTAGCGACCCCAGTTAGTGGCGCTAGTACTTCTAGTGCTACATTGCAGTTTATCCTTGGTAACAAGAACCTGGAGCCTTGGGTCGATTACAGAGCGAAGGGCGTAGCACAAGCGTTCCGGGCGGTTCCCGCGAAGTCCGGCTCAGTAACCGAAGTGAAGGTTTATCTGGATGCCAGCGCCACAACCGCAACAAAGTTGGTCGCCGGTATCTATACAGACAATAACGCTCACCCTGGGACTCTTGTCGCTAAAGGCGCATTAAATACGCTTAAGCCTGGAGCGTGGAACTCGGTAACGATTTCCGCAGCCTCTGTTACCGCAGGCAAACCTTATTGGCTTGCGATATTGGGACCGGATGGGCAAGTCGGATTTCTTGACCAAGTGGGATCGGGAACCAGTGTAATGGAAAGGACTTCTAACAGTAGTACACTGACGAGCTTACCTGCTACATGGGCTGGTTCATCATATGGCTATCAAACCAATGCCTCAATGTCAGTCTATGGGAATGGGATTTAACACCTGCTTACTGACCGTTTAAACGGCATACCGACGGGGCTGGCATCGCATTGGGCGAGACCAGTATTCGTCGGCTGCTAGTGCGATTAGTAGTTAGTTGCCTACTCTGGCTCCAACTAGACTCTAGGTATCTTTTAAAGACAAAATTAAGAGGAAAAAGAGAGACACTTAAATTTAGTGACTTAATCAGATATTATTATATTTTGGCCTAAGGATACTGAACAGTATGTTCGAAAGGGGTTATGTGCCCAAGCTTCTAGTATTTTTTAACGACAAATCCCAATAAGGGGAAAAACAATGAAAACGATAACACAATTAGCAATGCTTGCTGTATTTCTATTCGCCGCTGAGACGGCGATTGCAGCTAATCATTACATTAGGTCTGGTGCCGCTGGAGCCAGTAATGGTAACGACTGGACCAACGCTTATACTTCACTGCCCTCAACATTAGTTAGAGGAGACACCTACTATATTGCTGGCGGGTCGTATTCTGGACGTACTTTCAACACCCCCGCATCAGGAACTTCTGTTATTACAATCAAAGGGGCGACTATTGCGGACCATGGAATAGATACGGGGTGGAGTAATACTTATGCCGTAGAAAATACCCAGGCAACATGGACATCAGGCGTTACCTTCAATACGTCTTATTGGATATTTGATGGGTCAGTTGGCCCAAACTGGTCCAAAACAAAGTCTCAATACGGATTCAAATTTAACCCGGTCAACTATGCAGTTAAGGTCTACAACTTAAGTTCAGCTATATCAGATGTCAAAATAGCTCATATTACTGCAACCGCCCCTACCGGAGATGTTGAAAAATTCTTCCTTTCAACAGATAACAGTACAAAATCAGTCAATAATGTCACTTTCAGTCATTGCCTTGTAGATGGCTGGTCAAATGCAGTGTGGGCCACATCTGCTGGATTATTAATGAATAATTGGTTGATCGAACATAATGTTATCCTCAACGGATATAGCTCTGCCGCCAATCATGGGGAAGATATTAACAATAATTATGGACATTTAGATAATCTCACTATCAGATATAATTGGTTTGAAGGAAGAAGCACAGGGACAGGAAGTATTGTGGTTCTGAACGGCCCGGCTGGACCCTATTACATTTATGGGAACGTCTTCAAGAATATGATTGGCGGAGACGGGATCATCGCCGGTATCCATTACACTCTCAATGGAGCAATCTATAATAATACGTTTGATAACGTCGATAACGGATACAAAAATGGGGCCTGGATCGGACATGATGTGAGCGCTAATGTTTATAACAACATTATTTATAATTCAATTGCCTCAATAGGTGCCAACTTTACTGGAAAAAAAGATTACAATGCCTATTTTAGTACAACAAGCACTCCCACGGAAGCTAATGGACAGATCGGAACAGGGAGTCCATTTGTAAATGAGCTTGGTAATGATATGCGTCTGTCAGCAGCAAGCAAAGCGGGAACTACCTTTTCCGCGCCATATGATATTGATGTTGTTAGAAATGCGAGGGGTGGAGATGGAGCGTGGGACAGAGGGGCTTTTGAATTTGTAGGTAATAATCCCGTACTAGTTCTGTCTCCGCCCCAGAACCTCAGACAACAGTAAACAGTCTGACATCTACCAAACATAGAGGAATCTGGTGGAAGACCAACCAGCTACGGCCTTGATCATCGTTCTGGCCGGCTGGGCTATCCACTTATAAACCGAGACATCTTCTAATTTCAAAGGGTTGCGTAGGATTTGCTGGCGAGCTTTCTTTGGTAAGGGAAGCTCGCCCATCTGGCTAACCAACCAGTCAAAAAAATCAGGGAAGGCTGAGCCAAACAAGCGTTCGGCAGCAGATGTGCCATCACTGCGTTTCAACCCATCGTTAGGATGGCCGTCAAACCTTCAAGCGACTTCCCGTCAAGCCCCGTCCGTTATGGTACATTTGGGAGAGGTGACCATAGTGCCCTTCAACGGCGGATGAGCTGCGATGGTTTTGCCGCACAGGCGTTTTTTCCTGTAACACTGATTTCGACTTTGTGGCTGTCATTTCAACAGACGCAAATACGAAACAAATTTCACTTTTGCCTATTTCAGCCCAAATTTCTTTTTATAGTAAGTTTGTTAGGATAAAAAGGTTATAATCCTCAGCAAGAACTAGAAGAACTAGCTTTATATTATTTATGACCGATCCTCTCGTCCACAACCCCTCTCTACTCACCCGTATCGCCATGGTGGCCTACACCCACTACCAGACCGATCCCCGCTGTCGGCGAGAGGCCACGTTGGCAGCGGAAGCGGGCTGGGATGTCCATTTTTATTCTCTTTCCCAGGATGGCTCAGCCCGTACATCCCAGATCGAAGGCATCACCCTCCACGAACTACCCATGCCCCGTTACCGCGGTGGAAGCTCCGCCACCTATGTGCTCAGCTACCTGCGGTTCCTCCTGTTGGCGAGCTGGGAAGTCCAGAAGCACCACCTGAAGTCTCGGTTCGCCGTGGTGCATGTCAACACCATGCCGGATTTCATGGTCGTAACGGCGCTGTTGCCTCGCCTGTTCGGGGCGAAAGTGATTCTGGATGTGCATGATGTGATGCCCGAGATCTACATGACAAAGTTTCAGGTTCCGGCGACGCACTGGAAGATCCGACTCATCAAGTTCATGGAAGTCATGTCGGCCAGGGCGGCGCACAAGGTGCTCACTGCGGAGCATCCCAAGAAAGAGTTGCTCAAGGAGCATGGGATTCCGGCTGCGAAGATTCAGGTCTTGTTGAATCTCCCGGATGACAAGTTGTTCGTTCCTCAGTTCACGTTGACCGATCCGACACTGGCTACCGCCAAACAAGACCCAGAGTGTGAATTCCGCCTGATCTACCACGGCACTATAACTCACCGGCTCGGATTGGATTTCGCGGTTGGCGCCCTTAACATCCTGCGCGATGAGTTGCCAGGAGCCCGATTACAGTTGTTCGGCGACGGGGATCAGCTATCCGACCTTCATGAACAGGCGCAGCAATTCGGATTGAACGACCGTATCTGGTTTTCGAATGGGTTCGTGCCGATAGAGCAGGTCATTCCGTCTATCAAGGAAGCGCACCTTGCGGTCATACCGACCCGGCACGAGATCAGCACAGACTACATGCTACCGACCAAGCTGTTGGAGTATTTGGCGTTCGGGATTCCGGCGGTGTTTACGCCAACCAAAACGGTGCGGCATTACTTCGGTGATGATCATCCGTTGTATATCAATGACCCGACACCACAAGAAACGGCAAATAAGATCAGGTGGGTGCGGGAGAACTACGCCGAGGCCAAAAAGTTGACAGCAGAGTTGCAGGACAGTTGGTTTTCGCGATTTCAATGGGCGGAGCACAAAGCGGTATATCTGACACTGCTCGAAAACCTCAAGTCTTTCGACTCGCATCAAGGGAAGTGAAAGGAAACAGCCAGTTCTTGGGTGACCGTAAGGATTCCTTCCTAAATGAGTAACACATACTCCATCTCATTGAATTAATATTAGTTATTTTTCATATTTTTTGGCAGCTTTATTGGATCATCACTGTTCTGTTTAAGAATGGCTTGACCTGCTGCTTTTACCCAACCATCACCATTCGGGCAGGATAGTTGACGCCGGACACCAGATTTTTTTCATAGTAAATTTATTGGAAGAAAGAGGTTATAATTTTCAGAAAATTAGCATTAAAGTTTCTACATATCACTCATAGCTGTTTACAGGTGCGAACAGAACGCTATTTCGCAACGTACCCAAAGGAACTCAGAGTCACCGATGAGGACTTTAGGGCTATCAACCTGTAACTTGATGAGTTTCACGGGAATAGGAACTATGCGCTACTTCCGAACCTCTATATTTACTAATAGTTATTACCAGACAAACTCTTGCGCTGAGAGGATTTTTTATTTGAATGAATAGTATTGGTATAGTTTTTTTGATGATTAATGCGGGGGCGTTGTTAATGCTCTCGCGGCAATGGGCAGCTCTGCCTCTTCTAGTCGGAGCTTGTTACATGACAGTCGGTCAAGAAGTCACGCTGGGACCGTTTCATTTTCACTTCATCAGAATATTGATAGCCGTTGGGCTTGTAAGGGCGATAGTACGGGGTGAGCGTTTGGCGGGTAGGATAACCAGTCTCGACCTGTTGATGGTGACATGGGCTGCCTGGGCATTGATTAGCAGTTTCTTTCACAAAGATATCTCTGGAGTGTTAGTAAACCGGCTCGGCCTTGTTTATAACGGGTGCGGCATCTATTTCCTTCTTCGCGCTTTTTGTCAATCGTTGGACGACGTAGTCGGGCTATGCCGCATAACGGCTTTCCTGTTGATTCCACTATCCATCGAAATGCTTTCCGAACAAATGACGGGGCACAATATTTTTTCCGTACTGGGTGGTGTCTCGGAGATGTCTGAGGTACGCAATGGCAGGATTCGTGCTCAAGGGCCTTTTGCTCATTCGATACTCGCAGGGTCAGTCGGTGCAGTATCCTTGCCATTAATGATTGGCATCTGGCAACAACACAGAAAGACTGCGATTGCAGGAATTGTGGCATGTTGTTCAATAATTGTTGCATCTGCTTCCAGTGGACCAATCATGAGCGCATTATTCGCCATAGGGGCTTTGTTTATGTGGTATTGGCGCGACCAAATGCGGCTTATCCGGTGGCTTGCAGTCCTGGCCTATATTGGTTTGGATTTGGTTATGAAGGCTCCGGCGTATTACCTTGTAGCGCGTATTGATCTGACGGGGAGTAGCGCCAGTTGGCACCGAGCTGCATTAATCGAGGCAGCTCTAGAACACCTCTCTGAATGGTGGCTCGCGGGTACCGATTACACCCGCCACTGGATGGACTATGGTGTTGGTTGGAGTCCAGAGCACATTGACATCACCAATCATTACCTAGTTATGGGGGTATATGGGGGGCTGCCTTTAATGTTGCTGTTCATTGCCATCCTCGCCAAAGGGTTTTCCTTCGTGGGACAAACGTTACAGCAGGCATACAACCCACAACCCCCGGCGTCTCAATTCATGATCTGGGCACTTGGGGCTTCACTCTTCTCGCACGCCGCTACATTCCTATCGGTCTCTTATTTCGACCAGTCATTTGTGTTCTTATATTTAACTCTTGCAGCTATTTGCTCAGCATCTATTCAAACATTGCGATCGCCCGTCAACAGAGAGACGATCGACTCAAGCGCGACTTCTTTTCCAGCAGTCCGATACCACAAATGGGTTACTCGTATGACGCTAAACGACAATTTGCAACCTTCCACCAACTTAACGGAACGAAAAAATCGTTCTTCTTAGGAAATCGCCCGGCTTTCCGAGAGCAAGTAATAACAGTTTAAGGTGGACCGATGCCATCCGAGGATCCTTCTTGATTGCTGTTTGATAAAATTGCTTGGCCGATGCCAAATTTCCCTGCCAATAAAATTCATTGCCCACGCTCTCATAGACTCGCGCGCGAACCCAATTTTGCTCGGTTTCACTCGAAGTGTATTGACGTAACGACTCTTCCAGAGCTTCAAAATTCATAAAGAATCTAGACTCTCGATAACGCTCACTCGTTAAGATACGCGCATACGTTTTAGAGACTGCGTTGAGGCATTCCTTTGCCACGCTAACGTAGCCGTCATCAAGAGCTTTTTTTCTGATAATCCATGGAATCGAAACCTCCTCAGCGGCACATCCTTCAAGACTATCTCGAGCCAACTTAGTTGTCATACTTAGATCGTGGTGTTCCCGATAACAGAGCATTGGTTCGGCGAAATAGCCAACGTCATAATATAGCGCGAAGAGACACCACAAATACCAATCGCCAGCCCAAGGCATAGTTAATGGGAAAAAGCTGACTCTATCGTAGCATTCACGTCGGACCAACCCGGAAGGACATAGCACAAAGTTTCCGCGGAGAAGCTTTTTCAATAAAACATGACCAGGAATGATACGATCACTGTCCCCTCGCTCAGAATAACGCCCCAAAATTCTAGTTTCGACTTCATCTCTAACGCCTAATCCAGGGCAAAAGACATATCCGACGTTTGGATGTTTATCCAAAAGACCAACATATTTTTCCAAAATATAAGGTTTTCGCAAGTAATCGTCGGCGGAAATCAGCCATACATATTTGCCCCGGGTCAACCCGATCCCCTTATTGTAGTTCCTAAGATGCCTCAAATTCGAATCATTGCGGATGTATTTTACCCGGGGATCACGGAACGACTGGGCGACTTCCGACGTATTGTCGGGGGAACAATCGTCCATGATGAGGATTTCAAAGTCGGAAAAAGATTGAGAGAGTATTGAAGTGATGCATTCCGGGAGCAGATGAGCCAGCTTGTAACACGGAACGACGAAGCTAACGATTGGGCTTTTCATCAGATATAAATCCTATTATGAACTGTTTTCAAATGACTGGTGGCTAGGTAAACCAAATTCTTACAAGCAGGGACCTTATTAGAATCCCAGGTCTGGAGGTTAACAATGCCTCTCAGTGTGGGCTTAGGCCCGATGCCGAAGTAGTTGTTCTCTCCCCTGAAGCGATACGAGTGCGTTCCCAGGATCATGTAATCCCCTCATCTGTAGCAAGCACTGGTGCCCCCTAGTTGCGTATACCCTTTTCACCGCTTTATTCATTTGTTGTACGGGCATGTCGATCCAAAACACCGCGTTCATCTTGCAACTCGCCGCGCTTATTCTTCTCTATGGCGAACTCCAATGCCTTTTCAAACAGGTCCGTTGCGTCATCCCAAGTGAAACGGGTCGCCGTACGGTAAGCTGCATTCGACATCTGCTGCCACCGCTCTTGCGATAGGTTCAACACGCGCAACACTCGATCCGCAAGCGCATCCACATCTTTCACATCGACAAGATGACCATTTACGCCCTCCTCAATAATGTCCATCGGCCCCCCAACACAAGTTGATACTACCGGACACCTGCAGGCCATAGCCTCAAGTGGCGGTAAGTGAAAACCCTCGACGTTGCTTCCGCACAACCACACATCACATTGCGCATAGAGTTCCCTGATTTTTTCCTGTGGTGGCTGGTAATGAAACTCCGCGAAGTGCGGGAGCGGCAACCTAAAATCCGGATGCTCAGCACCGAAGCAGACAAGGCGAATCGAAGGCATAGCCGTTACAACCCGCTCGAGCGCCTTGAGGCTAGTACCGCACCCCTTTAGGGGAGTGGTATTATACAATAGTCCAACCGTGGGAACCGGGCTTTTGCCTCTCGGTGCAGCGTGAAACTGGTCCAAATCCACGCTGTTGGGTACATGCGAAACGACCGTATCTTCAAATTTTTCACGTGCCAGTTGAACTAGCCACTTGGATATTGTGATCTTGTGCATCGGCATTCGCCAGGTCGCGTCCAACTTTGGGTTGGGCTTGCCTTCTTCCACTTCATAACCTTGGATGAAGATTACCTTGGCGCCTTTCGCGGGAGAGAGATTCTGCACCCCATAAGCAGTCGTATAATAGGTCGCCACCACGACATTCGCGTCTGGCACGTCCGTATCCACTACAGGCCTTACCTTCTCTAGCACTCGATGGTCCACGTCTAAGCACTCGAAATATGAAGGCTCTGGGCGGGTTCGCCATCCTCGACCGGATATGAACGACTCCAACCTCCACCGCATCGAAACCTTCCGCGGCGTCGAAATCACCACCACCTCATGCCCTCGTCGCCTTAATCGTTCGGCGTAGATCGCAACCACCCGTATACCTCCCTGCAATCCCGCGAACGGAAGAACGAATGTAATCCTCATTTTCTGAGCCGTCTTTTGAACATTGAACATAAAGTTTATAGTTTGAGATAATTAAAACAACCTGATTAGCAAAATGCTTCAGTTAAACTAAGTTACGTACTCTGCAATTTCGCTGAGCCTTAATTCATATTAACCATTATTACAGGATTAAACTATTCTATAGATCCTGCTATACCAAGAACGACTTCAGGACATACCCTAAGGCACACCGCGACCCTCAACGAATTGCTGGTGTAATAGTTCGAGTACAAGCAGACTAAAAATTTCTTGAGAATAACCTTCTCCGCGCTGGTTCATTTCTATCATTTTAATAAGGCTCTCTTTGCAAAAGTAATTTCTCAGATTGCTATTAGGATTTAAGAGCGTTTCAAAAACGAAGTCTTTCATTTCGTTTTTTAACCATCTATCATAAGGCACGGGAAAGCCGGTTTTTTTTCGATTGAGAATAGCACTTGGAACGGAGTCCTTTAGGGCAGCCTTTAAGATGCGTTTCGTTGTTAAGCCTCTAACCTTAAAATGTGGAGGCAACGAAGCCGCAAATTCAAGTACTCGAGAATCAAGCAGTGGCACCCGCAGCTCAACAGATGTCGCCATAGTCATTTTATCCGCTTTGACCAGCAGATCATCAGGCAACCACGATTTAGTATCAACATAAAGCATTTGATGAAGCAGTGGTAAATCGTCCGCTTGTTCAAAGAGGAGCCGTGTAGGCTCGTCGGAAGCCCTTGATCCGAGGAACTTAATGAAATCTTTGTTATAAAGGGTATGTTTTTGGCGGTTAAATGGAGTGTCAGGCGTTGCTGTAAAACTGAAGTAATATTGCGACAGCGGTAGGTTAATTAAATTGGAATATTTTGCAATACGTTTCCATCCTAGATTTGCCAGCGCCTCTATCCCGAAACTTAAGGAACCTCTTGCGGACCCAAAGGCTGACTTTAGGCCTTCCAGCGCCAGCAGGTTCCTGTATTTACTGTAACCACCGAACGCCTCGTCTCCGCCCTCACCTGACAATAAAACCTTGACCGACGACTCGCGAGCCAGCCGTGATACTAAATAAAGAGCGAAGGCTGGTGGCTCGCAGACCGGCTCCTCCATGTGCCAGATATATTTTGGAAGAAAGTTGCAAAAATCAGCTGCACTAATAGTAATTTCCTGATGTATCGTTCCAAAATGTTGGGCGGCGAGCCGGGCAAAAGGCCTTTCATCAGGAAAAGCCTCCCCCTCGAAGCCAACGGTAAATGTGTGAATCGGCTGGTCACTCTGTTCGACCGCATAGCGCAATACTCCGGTCGAGTCCACGCCCCCGCTCAATAGCACGCCGACCGGAACATCGCTAATCATGTGGTCTTTAACGCTGCGTTGCAGTAATTCCTGTAGTGCCTCCACAGCCTCATCGAATCTTTCCCAACGCGGGGAAATACCAAAATGCAAATCCCAGTACTGACATTTCTTGATTTGGCCATTACTTACGGTCAGATAGTGTCCGGGGTCAAGTTTGTATATATTCTCGAACAGTGTTTCATTTCCTGGTAGATAATAGTACGTTAAAAAGCGATCAACGCCGCGCGTGCTAATATTCCTAGCTACCGAAGTATCCACAAACAAAGCTTTGATTTCGGAAGCGAACAGTAGTTCAGTTCCAGTATTGGTGTAGTACAGCGGTTTGATGCCGACGCGGTCGCGTGCTAGGAGAAGCTTCTGTTTATGTTCGTCCCAGATGGCGAACGAAAACATGCCCTGGAGGCGCGATACACACTGCTCCCCCAGTTCTTCATACAGGTGGACGATGACCTCGGTATCACTGGCGGACTTAAAGGTATGACCTTGGGCTTTCAACTCGGCCCTTAGTAAAAGGTAGTTGTAGATCTCACCGTTGAAAACAATCCAGACTGTGCCATCCTCGTTACACATAGGCTGAGAGCCGGTGTTCAGATCGATAATGGATAGTCGCCGATGCCCCAATCCAATTGGCCCTGTTACGTGCTGCCCCTCGCCATCAGGTCCACGATGTGCGATCACGTCTGTCATTCTTTTAATGAGTTCAGGATCAACCGGTTGTCGGCCATCAAGGGAGAATTTGCCTACGATACCACACATATAATCATCTCCAGTCTGCGGATAGTTTTCGTGCTGGTTGAAAGTCAATGAACAGTTTCATGACTGGTTTGATGCTGCAGCTTTGAGTCCCAAGCTCCAAGTCAGGATAGCCTGCCATTTTTTCAACGAAGCATTCCATGATGGCCTGCTCTGTCTGAAATAGTGCAGAGGTAATAGAATCATTAGCAGGAGCAAACGACCGATTGCCGAAATCGCTATAGAAGCCCGATAGGCTAAACCATAAATATTCCCCCGGTTTTTTTTCATAAATCGCCAAAGAGATTCACGCATCATAACGACCGAGAAATCACTGGGCCTCTTTTCTGTACTCCCTCCACCGAAGTGTGTGACAGAGGCACCGGGGATATAATAATTCGTAAAACCAGCTTGACTGATTTTGTAGCAGAGATCCAAATCCTCAGCGTACATGAAATAATCCCCGCTGAAGAGCCCAACTTGTTCAAACAGCGATCGCTTCAACATTAAACAAGCCCCCGAAATCACGTCCACTTCCGCAGGCTCATCCTTGGCGTTGAAAAGCGATGCCATACCCCAAAGCGAGAATTTCGGAAATAAGGCCCTTAAAAATTCCGAGTTCAGCAGTTGGTTAAGAATCGTTGGGAATGCTTGAATACAACTGGTTTGGACGGATCCGTCTGCATTGAGTAGCTTGCAGCCAATTGCGCCGGTTTTTGGCAATATCTGAATATAATCAAGCAAAATATTTATGGCTGGACCGATGAGTTCGGTATCTGGATTCAAAAATAAGATATTGCTGCCAGTTGACACTCTAAAGGCCACATTGTTCGCTTTCGCAAAACCTAGGTTTCTGTCGCTTTGTATAAATCGAACCTGCGGGTAGCATCGCTTGAGCATTTCATCGACACCGTCGAAAGAGGCACTATCAATGACCACAATTTCAAAGTTGATATCGGTGGTCCATGACAATATCGATGCTATACACTTTTGAAGATAATCTTTGGAGTTCCAGTTAACGATGATAATTGATAGATCCATGTTATTTTTAAAGTTTGCTTAAAGGTTATTTGCGGATAAATTTTCGATACCACAATTCAAAAGAAAGCAGGAGATAAATATGGCGACGAAACTGATCCTTACCATCTCGATCATCCATCAGCATTTGGCGAATGAATGTCTGGTTGAAGAATAAGGCCGAAGCCGAATCAGGTCCCAAGAGATATTCCTCCAAGTAGCTCTGCATCCCGGTTCGGAACCATTCTTCAATGGGATTCGCAAATCCTTTTTTCTTGCGGTAAATCACATCCTTTGGCAGCCACTTTTCCAGTGCCTTTTTATGAAGATATTTGCCCGTAAAGCCGCGTAGCTTAAGGTTTGGAGGCAGACTTTCGATAAACTCTATCAACCGATAGTCCAGGAAAGGAACTCGAACTTCAAGGGAGTTCGCCATAGCTGTCTTATCCCCTACCATGAGAAGATCGTCAGGCAGATTAGCTCGCGTGTCGATGTAGAGCATCTGCGTAACAGGATCCAAATGCTGAACGTCTGATTGAAGGTGACGAATGGCCTCTTTCGACTGATAACCATTAACAAACATCTTTTCTTTTAAGGCGCCCTCAAAAAGCTGGCGCTTCATATCCTCACTAAAGAATGAGTAAATCTTGACAAACCGAGTCAGCACATCAGGTTCACCAAGAGAAACGACGCCCCGTTTCAATCGTTCGAATCGTCCAGGCATTCTAGTCACTAACCACGCAAGTGGATCTGTGACATTAGATGGCAGGCGATTATATATGTTCGAAAGTTTGACACCTATATGACGATCATACCCCGCCCAGGGTTCATCTGCTCCCTGACCGGTCAAAGCGACTTTGACATGCGAGCTGGTTCCCTTTGCCAAAAAGTAAAAAGCAGCTGCAGCTTCGTGCCCGACGGGTTCTTCGATATCCCACAGAAAGCGCTCGTAATACTCAAGGTAGTCTTTAGGACCCACCATTGTGAAGTGGTGTTCTGCTCCAAACATATCTGCGAGAAACCGGGCATCTGCAACTTCATTTGTCTTCTCGCCTCCCTCAAAACCGATTGTAAATGCCTGGATCCGGCTAGGAGAATATTTGCTCATAATAGCCAAAAGGACGCCTGAATCAATACCTGAGCTGAGAAACAATCCCAACGGTACATCACTACGCAATTGTAGCCGGACGGCATCGTCAAGCAATCCTTGATATTCTTCGATCAAGTCCCGTTCATGCCATTTTTTTCTTATTTGAGGAACCCATTTCCAAAACCGCTCTGTTCTCATAGAACTGGTGCTCACCTGCATCATATGACCGGGGGGTAGTTTAAAAATACCTTTAAACAGCGTTTTTGGTGAAGGGACATATCGAAATGTAAATAGTTCAGCCAACGATTCCACATCAACTTCGCGTGGGCAATCGGGGTGTTGTAGCAATGCTTTAATCTCAGACGCAAACAGCAGTTGGGATCCGATCCAAATGTAATAGAGAGGCTTGATGCCCAGATGATCTCTCGCCAGAAACATGGTTTTTTCGCGTACGTTGACTATTGCAAATGCAAACATCCCGTTAAATCGATTTACGCACTCTACCCCCCACTGTTGATATGCATGAACAATGACCTCGGTATCGGAGCGTGTTCGGAATCGATGCCCTAAGGCCGACAATTCCTCTCTCAACTCGATGTAGTTGTAAATCTCGCCGTTGAAAATAACCTGTAGTGTTCCGTCTTCGTTGGGCATCGGCTGGGCACCGCCATCCAAGTCAATGATACTGAGCCGACGATGCCCCAACCCGATCCCGCCATCCACAAAGTATCCCTCCCCATCCGGTCCCCGATGCTGGAGAACCGTATTCATCCGCTCGAGAGTGGCGTGGTCGATGGGATCGCCTGACCGATCAAAGATACCGCAAATACCGCACATAACAGTTATTACCTCTGCATCAATTATGAGGATATTTCTTTAAAGTATCGACTGCGTCCATGAGAAAGTCATCATGCGAATATTCCATTGCCACTCATGGTCAAGCAATATACTGTTGGACGATAGGTTGCCGATTGTAGTTGAATGTTGTGACATAGGTTATGTATCCCTGGATTAAATTTAGGTTGATTAATAGGCGACTAATGTTTTGTTTTAATAATCCCTGATGTATAAATCAATTTGAATAACATGGCGTACCGATATATCACATTGCCCCTTATATAATTAAGCACTAGCAAATGTAGCTGATCAAAATCACATATCTTTTTGTAACCTATGCGAGCGTCCTAAGTAACGCATGAGCTTGCCTCGCTGTTCAGCCCTTAAATACTGGACAACATTTGGAGGCAAAACAATTGGAGTCTTCTTGATTACGCCTTTGAAATAGCCATAGAGAGTGGCGACACTTCCTACAACTCTTGGCCGATCCATTAAGCGATACACACAGCGTAGACTGAGGAACAAGAAGTCATATCCTAGCGATTGAAAGCGCTGTCCGTCCTTTACTTTCGATGCCAGCGGTCGGGCTGTTGCGGTGCCTGTTCGGCGGTGCTCAAACACGCGAAGATCAGCAAATGTCCGCGTCTTCCATCCTTTCATTCGGGCCATGATTTCTGCTGCGGCGTCGATCCCGCCGTGTGGCAATGCCAGATATCCGCCTATCTGTTCGAAACATTCACGACGGAACAATTGGACAGCCCCTGCCACGCTATCGAGCGCTACCTCCTGACTAACAAACTTATCGCCAATACAGGTTGAAACCATTCCTCCAGCGATTCCGAGATTAGGGCAGCTATCAAACTCACAAAGGATCTTCTCGAAGTAATCTTTATTCAGAGAGATGTCGGCATCTAAATTGCCAATGTATTGGTAGTCGCATAGCTGCGCCTCGTTCAGACCATAATTAAAAGCACGTACTTTGTTGCCGAAGTTCCTTCCACCCGATCGACTCAAATTGACCAACTGAAGAAAATCATATTGCTTCGCGTATTGTTCAGCAATTTTTCCCGTGCGGTCCGTTGAATTATCATTCACCACAATCCATTTAAGTGGCCGGACTGTTTGGTTAATCATGGAGTGGATCGTTTTTTCGATGAAAGCTTCCTCATTGTGCGCAGGAGTAATAATTACGTATGGCGCCACGGCTTGCTCTATTTCCACATTATCTCCAGTTGCTCTGTTTAATGATAAGAAGCTGATGCGCCGACGAAAGGAGGGTTAAGGCTTGAATTGATTTTTAATGTGTTTCCCACTGCTTCCTGCACCGTAAAATCTCGCCGTTTAGGGCGGGGATGTAAGATGTGCTCTTGACTTGGTTTTTATCTTTACTCACAATCAAATCTCCTTAATCAGGATCCCGTTGGGAATCAGCAGTACTGCCAGTCGAGGGTCATAAGACACATGCACATAGTGCCGAGCACCATCCCGTTGAAGCTCCGTCCTTTAGGTCGGGGTAATTCACTCCACTCAAAGTGTCGGAGCCAAACCTATCGAGCGTTGTTCGCAATGAGCGAGAAAAGGCGGAAAAATCCGGTCATCAACACCCGTCTCCATTGCAGTGAATTTCATAGTCAAGAGTTAGAATAATTCATAGTACTAACGTTTTTTCCTTATCCTAAAAAATCGGCTGATATTCTACAACCATCTTTAGGATAAATAATTCAACTTCTTTAATCAATAAGTGCAATTACCTATCCGGTGGGCTAAAAAATACAGCATATCCATGCTCAATCATGCTGTCCGTAGGTCAGAAACTGCCGTCAGTTCTAGTCAGCCTCTGATACATATCCATACTGGTATGTTGTCAGCGGCTGTCTTGACTTGTTCAGAACCAAGCCAAGCAGGTTGGTCTGCTCCAGAATGTACATGGACTGTTGAAGCTCTTCGGAAGTATTTTTCCCATCCTCTATAACAAGCAGCGCAGCATCGACATAGGGCATAAACACCAACGCATCGTCCCCTGAAAAAAGCGGGGGAAGATCGAAAATGATTATCCGGGATTCGTAGCGCGATTTGATCTCTTTAATCAGATTGACCATTTTTTGGGATGAAATCAATTCCGAAGAATTGTTGTTGGAATCGTTTCCAGGCAAGACAACCAGGCGCTCAATGCCGGGGTTGATTAAAGTATCTTCCAAAGAAACATCCATATTCAAGCAATCAACAAGTCCGAATTCCCACTCAAGACCCAAGCATTGACCTACTCTTGGGCATTTGAGATCAGCGTCAACGAGCAGAACGCTTTGATTTCCCTCCATCGCTATCGCAATAGCCAGATTTACGGAGATGAAGGTTTTTCCTGCCTCTGGCGTCGCGCTCGTTATGGCGAAGCTGTTCCAGTTATTCTCCCGCAGCTGCTTGAGGACATTTGTCCGGAGCACGCGAAACAAATCCGCTCGTGGATCGTTGTTGAGTCCCATAATGACTCGATTATCCCGCAGCACATCCTGATCAATCATGACCGACTGAGTTTTTGTGTAGCGGATCGAATCGAGCGGGTATCCATTAATACTTTTATTCATTGATTGCTCTCCAGGAAGGGCGCAATTGTTTGGTTGTCACTATATTACATTTTTCCTGAATTTGATTCATGTTTGCACTAAAGGAAGGAAATAGATAAGCATGACAACGGTAGCCAATAAGATGCATGTTATGCTAGTCCAGACTATGATTTTCCTCAATTGATTCTGCTTAACAAGGCGTTCTTCTAACTCGGATGGAGACTCGATGTAGGGGACTACCACTAGCGGCATAAGACCGGTGACTTCGCTAATTGCCCGGTATCCCCTAATTCCAGGATCCAGGAATTCGACCAAAAAAGCAACACCGAAACCTGCAATGATGCCCATAAATAAACCGCCAATGGCCACTTTCATTCTGATCGCTTTTTCCGGCTGCGAAGGAATAGCAGGCTGTTCGATGATCGTAATGGTTTGGCCTTGCTGCTGCTCTTCCAGTGTTTGAACAAGCTTGGCATCCAGCCATTTTTCTTTGAGCTGAGTGTATTTCTTTATGGTGTTATCTCGTTCCCTGATTAAGTCGGTATATCCTATTTCAACCTGTGGGGCCATTAACAGGGTATTGTGCATTTTCTCAAGTTTTTCTTTCAAATAACCCTGCTTCTGTATCAATGACTGAAGTTCTGATTGACTGCTTTTATATTGAGCCTCTACACCGAAGTAAGCCGGATTAGTCGTATGCGTGGACACCTGTTCCTGTTCAGTATCCAGCGGTTTGCTGTTCAATTGTTGTTCCAGTCTATCGATTTTTTTTCTACGCTGGGCTATATCCGGGTGATTACCGGCATACGTTTCCTGCAGCAATTTAAGTTCATGCTTTGTCTCTGCCAATTGTTTGAGAACGTCTTCCTTAACGGGTATCCCTTCAAAAGCGGGGTCAAAAGCCTTTATTTCACGTTTCAGACGAACTACCGATGGATGGGTAGGGGAATAAATGCTGGAAATTTGCAGGTATTTCGCCCGTAAGCTTCTTAGCGAATCTGCCCGGCTCTGAGGCGCTTTATCATCGAACCTGCCGGGTATTTCTTGTTGTGCTCTAGTCAAGTCCGCCGTTAAAAAAGCAATTCTTTCCTTGGTAGCGCGGATCTGACTGTCGGTGTCTCGCAGTTCATTCTCCGCACGGTCTATTGCGGCCAAATTGCCTTGCATTTGCTCCGGCAGACTGAAGTTATTTTGCTCCTTGTAATCTGCAACTTTCTTATCAATTTCACTTAGCTCTTGATTGAGCTTGTCTGATTCCTCCATAAGGAAATCAGTCGCTTTAATAGCACGCTGAGCTCTGCCCTTGTCATTTTGCTCAAGGAACAAGGTGGCTAACTTACTCGCAATCTCTTGTGCCTTGGTTGGCTCACTATCACTAAACGAAATATCAAAGGCGACTTCAGTCATTCCTGAGTTAGTCTTAGGTGTGAAGGATGGGGTGGCTAACATAACTTCAGCGTTGTCCCTGAACAAATCCGCTAGTTCATATTTCGTATAGGCATCCCTGATATCGTTATAAAGGCCACTTGAGTCAATAATCGAAAGCACATTATCGGTCGTCATGACTCGTTGATAAATTGATTGAATCTGGCTCTCTCCAAATTGCGAATCTATCGAGTCGAAAAGTTTTGTCGGAATTGGCGCTTCGATTAACAGCGTTGCCGTTGAGCGATAAATTTTGGGTAAATTATACGCAACGATTAACGATGTTAAGCTGATAAGCAGCCAAGTAATTACAATGTAATACTTGCGCCGTTTCACAAGGTCAAAATAATCGGCTGGTGTTTTAGTATATTGTTCCATAACTTTTTAAAATGGAGATTCTATTCATTTAAAAAATACGCAAGGCATCATGAAGCGCCTTTACAACGTAATCTTGTTGGTCAAGGCTCATTTGAGGAAATAACGGCAAGATAATAGTGTGATCCTGCGCCTCTTGGCTGTGACTAAGACACTGGCAAAATCCAGCAGTGCAGGCGCAACCCTCAGTTCTACCGACACATGACCATGTATTAGCCGGATAAGCGACCTCCCGATGTGAGCACATCACACCACGACGAGTCGCCACGCCCGCATCCAGCATGGACTGCATAACCTGACGTTGGTCTGCTCCAACAGGCAGGCGAACACAAAAGCTTTGCCAGGTACTGCGTGCCCAGTCCGGTTCCACCGGCAAACCCAGTCCTGGTATTTCTGCGAGCAGTGACTGGTAGCGGGAAGCCAACTCCCGACGTTGGTCGACAATCTCGGGCAAACGCTTAAGTTGCTCCCTGCCAACCGCCGCCTGTATATCGGTCATGCGAAAATTGTAGCCGACAATAGGATAAGACTCGAAGATGACCTGGCTTGCGCCATGGCGCACAGTATCCGGGACACTCATGCCATGCTGTCGCAACAGTCTGAACTTGGCGTCCCATTCCGCATTCGCTGTGGTGATCATCCCGCCATCGCCGGTGCTTATCACCTTGCGCGGATGAAACGAAAAGCAGGCAACATCGGCTTGCGGTTTACCGATTTTTTCCCATTGTCCCTGCCAAAGAATTTCGCTGCCGATGGCGCAAGCGGCATCTTCAATGACGGGGAGCGAATGCCGGTGCGCTATGTCGAGAATCGCCGCCAGATCGCAGGGCATCCCGATCTGATGCACACATAAAATGGCACGAGTACGCTCGGTCACGGCGCTTTCGATCTGAGTGGGATCAAGATTGAACATGGCTGGCTCGATGTCCACGAATACCGGCGTGGCGCCACAGTAGCGGATCACGTTGGCGGTGGCGATGTAGGAATGACTGACGGTGATAACTTCGTCGCCAGGCTGCACGCCTACGGCCAGCAGCGCCAAATGCAAGGCGGTGGTGCAACTGGATACCGCGCAGGCGTACGGTGCGCCTACGTATTGTGCAAACTCCTTTTCAAACGCAGCAACTTCCGGGCCTTGGCTAGTCCAGCCACTCAAGATAACGCGCCGTGCCGCCTCCGCCTCATTCTCGCCTAACATGGGTTTGGTAATCGGGATCATGATTGTACCTCCGGCTTGTTTGTGCGCCACCAGTCGACCAGATGCGCAAGCCCCTCTTCCAAGTTAACTTGAGCCTTGAACTTAAGCAACTGTTCAGCCTTGGTCGTATCGGCCAGGCGGCGGGATACCGGGTTCACTGCTCGCTCCGGCCCATACTCCGGCTGCAAATCGGAACCCATCACCTTAAGAAGTGCAGCAGCCAAGTCATTGAGACTGGTCTCGGTACCGCTGGCGACATTAAAGACATCATCGCTCAGTTCCGATTGCAGGGCCAGGATATTAGATCGGGCCACGTCTTCGATGTACACGAAGTCCATGGTTTGGGCACCATCTCCGAGGATCAGTGGCGACTGTCCGGCAGCGATACGCTCCATCCAGCGGATCAGCACCTCGGTGTATTTGCCATGAATATCCATACGAGGACCATAGACGTTAAAATAGCGCAACGCCACGTAGGGCAGCCCGTACATATCATTGTACGAACGCAGCAGTCCTTCCAGCATAATCTTGCTGGCGCCGTACCAGGTGCGGTTGTTGTAAGGGTGATGATCCTCGCGCGTAGGGAAGGTGTCGGCCAGACCATAGATCGATGCCGAGGATGCCACCACTACCTTTTTTATGCCGGCCACCTGTGCGGCCTCCACTACATTGAAACTACCGTCGCACATTATCCCCATCGCATCGCGTGGATTGGCCGCACAGGCGGTGATACGAAGGGTTGCCATATGGATAACCGCGTCCATGCCCTGCATAGCCTTATGAACGGACTTCAGATCGCGAATATCTTCCTGAACCAGTGTCACACGAGTATTCTTTAAAGCCGCCTCAACATTGGCCAGCGTCCCCCGACTTAAATCATCGAGAATGACGATACTTGCAGGTGAATAGTCCCGCAGTAACAAATCGATGGTTGTGGAGCCAACCAGACCGCAGCCGCCTGTCACCAGTATGTTTGAATCTTTAATATCCATTATTCAGCTTACTCCTCATCTTCTATTGACGTCTTCGTTTCATTTTCAAAAAAATACCGAGGCTGACCTCATAGCGGCAAGTCTAAGCAGTACTATTTGGATAGCCCGTTCTATGCGATTAACCTTGCTTCGATATACTTGAGTGTAGTCGTAATTTGTGTTTTTTGGAATTGCCCCTCAGCCTAACCCCATAAGGAAAGTGGGGCGATAGCCGCTAGCAAAACTTTTTTCCAATCTCGTGTGCGGGATTACCCACAACCCGGGCACCGGCCGCAATACTGCTAATGACGTTGCTACCGAGACCAATCAAGGCTCCGCTGCCAACGCGCAAACCGTTCATGATGCTTGAACCGCTGCCGATGTAACAGTTTTCTTCGACGACAGTGTTGCCTGCAATGGTCACGTTGGAGCCGATGAGAACCCAATCACCCACCACCACGTCATGATGGATCACCGTATTCGGCAGAATACAACTGTGCGAACCGATCAGCGCGTTGCTCGTAATCACCACCCCCGCCATGATCAACACATTACAGCCAATCGAAGCAAGGGGGGACACCCTGGCAGCGGGATGAATCACACTGGCAAACCGTTCCTCTGCAATACCCAGACCTTGAATAATTTCTTTTCGAAATCGATAGGAACTGGGACTGCCGGGGATAGCCAAGACGCGCGCATCGGAAAACTGCGCGAATGCGCCTCTGTCCAATACCGGATATCCGTTCGGATCGATCCCTCTCTTCTGCGGAGTGTCATCCACAAAACCAATTAATCGGTAGGCGCTTCCAATACAATCCAATGCCTCGATACCGTTGCCGTTATAAGGAAAAATCAACAGTGGCTGCGCTTCTTGCATGTCATCGTCTCCTTTTTGCTAAGCGAGCTCAACCGTCGCCTGGTTCGCGAGCGTCGTTATGGCCTCACTGACTTCTTTGCATTGAGCACGGCTTAACTCGGGGAACATGGGAAGGGATAGCACTTCATCGGCCGCCTGCTCTGAATGGGGGAAATCCCCCTTTTTATAGCCCAGATCGGCATAGGCCGGCAAGAGATGCACAGGGATTGGATAATGGATGCCGGTCTGGATACCTTTGGCTTGCAACGCCTGCTGCCATTCACTTCGCTGCTGGGTACGGATTGCATAGATATGGTACACATGCCGAGCGTAGTGCATTGCCTCCGGCGTTGGCACGCCGCCACCCGATAACTGCTCGTTATAATGCGCTGCGACCGCTCGCCGTGCTTCGGTCCATGTTTCCAGGTGGCGCAACTTGACCCTGAGAACCGCCCCCTGAATACCCTCTAGGCGATAGTTGTAGCCCTTGAGCACATGCTGGTATTTCTGCTCTGCACCCCAGTCGCGAAGCATGCGGATGGTACGGGTATATTCGGCGTTGTTGGAGACCACCATGCCGCCTTCACCATAGGCGCCAAGGTTCTTGCCGGGATAAAAACTGAAGCAGCCCATGTCGCCGATGCTGCCTACGCGTCTACCCTTGTACTCTGCACCGTGAGCTTGAGCCGCGTCTTCGATGACCACCAAGTCATGTCGCTTGGCGATATCCAGAATGGGGTCCATATCCGCCGGTTGCCCATACAGGTGTACGGGAAGGATGGCCTTGGTTTTATCAGTGATTGCGGCTTCGATCGCTTTCACATCGATCGTGAAGGTGCGAGGATCAATGTCCACAAACACCGGCGTAGCGCCAGTATAGTAAATTGCCGCTACGGTCGCCACAAAGGTAAAGGGAACGGTAATTACCTCATCGCCGGGGCCAATTCCGGCCGCGAGCAGGGCAAGGTGTAAAGCGCTGGTTCCGGTATTCACGCCAATTCCGTATTGGGCCTGACTGTAGGCGGCGAATTCCTCCTCAAATGCGGCCACTTCACTCCCCAAGGTAAACTGGCAGGTTTCCAATACGCCCTGGATGGCGGCGTTCACTTCATCCTTAATCCCCGTGTACTGCGCTTTTAAATCGACAAACGGTATCATGCTACTCTCCTGCCTTGGTGTATGTGTATTCCGTTGATTTCAACGGATCGACCATGCTCATTCATCGAGCGGGTCGCCGCCTCGATTAATTCCACTACTCGTAGTCCCAGAGTACCGTTGGTCAGCGGCACCTTGCCGTTTTCGATGCAATCGACAAAATGCTCACCCTCGACACGCAAGGCTTCTGAAGAGTCCAACTGCGGCGCCCACATGTCCCCGGTGCGGTAGCCGACCCGCATTTCATAAATCTTCTGCGGGTCATCGGTGAAATTGACGCCCTTGTCGTAAATTTTGATCTTTTCGCTGGGCTCCAGATCGTTGTAGATGATCATTTTCTTGCTGCCGCCAATCAAAATCTGGCGCACTTTCACCGGCGCCAACCAGCTCACATTGATATGCGCTATCATTCCTGAGTCGTAAAACAGGGTAATATAGGCCAGGTTTTCCGGTGTGTGGGGAAAGTGGTTGGTGCCGACGGCGGACACCGCCACCGGTTGTTCCTCCAGTAAATAGTCGAGGATTGAGAAGTCATGCACCGCCAAATCGGCGATGACGTTGGCATCACGCTGGAACAAACCGAGATTGATTCGGGTGGAATCGTAGTAAAGAATTTGACCGAGTTCTTTCGATTTAACCATATCCGCCATCTTGCGCACCGCCCCCGTGTAGATGAAGGTATGATCGACGATCAGCACCAGTTTACGCTTCTCAGCTTCATTAATCAGTTTGCGTGCCTGCTCCGAGGTTTCTGTCATCGGTTTTTCCAGCCAGACATGTTTACCGGCCTTGAGAGCTGCCATTCCCAGTTCGAAATGACTATTGACCGGAGTCGCTATCGCGATAGCATCAATGTCTTTATTCTCAAGCAGATCCTCGAAACGCGATGTGGTTTTTACCCCGGGATAGCGTTTCTGAACAATTTCAAGTTTTTTCGGATCGAGATCAGCCACACTGGCAACTGTAATTCCCGGTGTCTCGGAGAAATTTCTCACCAAGTTGGGCCCCCAGTAGCCGTATCCAATAACACCTATTCTAATCATAATAATTCTCCTTAATTGGAATGAAACAATTGTATTGCTTTCGGTATTGCTAAAAAATCGATCATGTTGCGTAGTAACAGTAAATCACCGAATATTGAGGAAAATTCCGATGACCATCAAAATAAAAGTCAGCTCCGGCCGAGCTGATGCGAATAATCCTCCGCAGTCAATGGGCCTAGGCAAAGCTTGTCACTGGCTCACGCCCCTCTCCCCGTATGCGAGCATCGCCAACGACTCGGGCAGGGACGCCGGCGACAATGGCATAATCGGGCACATCGCGAGTAACCACGGCTCCAGCACCAATCAAAGCCCCTTCGCCAATAGTGATGCCGCAAAGAATAGTTGCGTTGCTGCCGATAGAGGCATGGGCCTTGACACGGGTTCTGATAACTTGCCAGTCAGCTTCTGTTTGCAGATCCCCTTCCGCGTTAACGGCTTTGGGATAAACGTCATTGGTAAACATGACACCATGGCCTACGAAGACCCCATCCTCGATGTCAACGCCTTCGCAAATAAAAGTATGGCTGGATATTTTGCAGCGGGCGCCCACAGAAACGCCTTTTTGTATCTCAACGAATGTGCCGATTTTGGAATCCTCCCCAATAGTGCAACCGTAGAGATTTACAAGCTGAGGATGGTATATGGCAACCCCTTCGCCCAAAACCACATCTTCTTTAATCATTCTGTTCCCCTTAGTTGGCTGAGTTGATCTATTTATTGTAAATCACTTGTTGCCCAAACCTGAACTATTGGTAGTTACCTGTATCGTTAATTGGTAGTAAACAACATATCTACCCAGTAATTGCTTGACTGGTAAGTATTGATGGGGAATCCCCCTGAGCCATACTGGTACACGCCATTGCCGCCGCTCTCAGCGTTGCTTAATGCAGATAATGACCCGCTAGTTACCGCTGTTGTGAAATAGTTATTGTTAGCCGAATACCGTCCAATTGGAGCCAGATACGACGCCACGTAGGTCGTATTAGCTGTGATCGCTACCGGGCTCGCAAAACTCACCTGCTGCCAGCCGGAGGCGGTTTCGTTCTGGAACGTGGCACTCGCGAGCAACAGCCCAGTACTGTTCCACAGCTTGCCGATATGGGTAGCGGTATTGGCGCTCCCCTTGTAGAAACGAACACCGCAGATAAAGCCATTTACATTGGACCTGAACTTTACGCCGAGCTCGACCGAGGAAGTGTCTGAATCCGCAATGATTGATGGCGTTGGGTTGCTGGACCAGATCGAGGTAGCTCCAGAACAGGCCGATGTTCCAGCTGCCGCAGTTGTGAAAGACCAGGTGATGTTTGCGGCCAGGGCATTGCCGGCCACATCCTTGACCCGTGGATCGGTTGCGCCGCCTTTGACGGTAGTTGTGTAGGTTGTGCTGGCTGCCAGAGCACTGCCTGGCGTCAACGTCGCCGTGTTATTGGTTCCGTTATAGCTGACCATTGCTGAGACAAGGGCATTAGCCGCATCCCGCAACTCGAAAGTTGAGGCCGTGACAGTCGCCGGATCTATAGCCTCGCTGAAGGCCGCTGTTACGACCGTACTCGTCGCAACCCCGGTTGCGCCCGGAGCAGGGCTCTGGGCCATCACCGTCGGCGGTGTCGTATCGGTCTGCGCGGTAGCCGTAGCCACGGCCGAATAGGCGCTCAGGTTGCCCGCCGCATCGGTCGCCCGTACGCGGTACTGGTAGGTTGTCCCCTGAATGAGCCCGGAATCCCCAAAGCTCGTGCCGACCGGCGTCGCGATCTGAACAAAATTGGAACACCCGGCTCCCTGGCAGCGTTCGACACGGTAGCCGGTCACCCCGACATTGTCTGTCGATGCGCTCCAGGTCAGGCTGATCTGCGTGATGCTGGTCGCCGTCGCCGTCAGATTACCCGGTACCGAAGGTGGGGTTATATCCGATCCCGATCCAACGTTTACAGTAATGCCTGCTCCAGGTAGCTCCAGGTTGACGCTGTCGTCGGCCGCCCGGCTCTTGATCGTTGCCGTTACCGGAGTGCTTGGTGTCGACCAGTTGTAGGTCCAGCTGCTGCGGCCGGTCGCTGCGCGCCACGTTGCGCCGCCGTCGACGGAAACTTCTACCCCACCAACCCGGCCGCCTCCGGTATCGGTCGCCGTTCCGCTGATAGTAACCACGCTTCCTGGTTGTACATTAGCCCCGGTCAGTGGCGAGGAGATCGTCGAAGTGGGTCGTATTGCATCAGTAGACGCCGTCGCCGCCACCAGTCCCGCTTGCAAGGTATTCGGTTGTACGTCCATATCGGCGAACAGGTTGACCGTCGCTTGCTGCATCCTAATATCCGTTGGCGTGCCGGCCCGGTCGTGGGTGCTGTCCAAGCCCCAGGGCCACTGCACGGTGCCTGCTCCGAAAACGAGCGCTCCGCTGCTGTCGGACCGATACAGCGTCAGGGCATGATTCGCGATACCTGAACCGAAGGTGGAACCGTAGTCGGTCAGGACCGGTGCGTTATTGACAATGGTCGTCGAAAGCCGAACCAAACCGGCAGGTCGGAAACCGTTGTCCAGATCCTCATCCCACTCGTAACCGAGGGTTCCGTTCGGTAAGGTGGCGCTGGTTCCGACCGCCAGATTCGCAATGCTCGTGTTCCGCCAGAACCGCATCTTGCCGTCCGCTTCCGGCACAGTAATGCTGGTGGTGGCGCCGGCGTTGACCGTAAAGATGGTGCCGAGCAACGCATTCTCAGGACGCCCTCCATCGGCCGGTGGCGAATTCCTGGGGTCGCGCCAAGTGCCGGTCCAGATCGGTGGATCGGCGGGATCCTGATTGCCGGGGAAATTATGCGTCTCTTTGTAGCACACCAGGGTTCGATTGACCGTACCGGAGGCATCGATACTGTTCTCCCAGCGGGTCTTCCAGTATACCTCGTTGCCGCTGAAGAATGCCAAGTGGACGCCTGCGTCGCGGGCCGCTTCTATGTTGGCGCGTTGCGCGCCTGACCAGTATTCGTCGTGGCCGACCGAGAGGAACGCTTTATGGTTATTAATCAGGTTGCCCCGCCGATCGCTGTCCAAGCCGGTGAAATAACTGATGTTGTAACCGTTAGCCTCAAGCCAGCGCACCATCGGATACTCGACGTTGAATACCCAGTCTTGTCCGTTGTCCACGTTGCGCGTGTTGAAAGGTCTGTTGTAACTGACCTTGTAGGCCCGCCCAGTTGACGCGCCGCCGGTGCCTGGGCCGGTGCCTTGGTACAAACTGTTGCCGCCGTAGTTGTTGTACGCCTGCCAGGTGGTATCCGAGGTCTGGAACAGAAGCGGCGAGGTGCTGGCGTCGTCGCGCACCACGAACGTGATATGGCTGGCGCCATTAGTATCCGAACGCACGGCCCTGGCGAAATAAATGCCGGAGGTCGCATCGGAGGGCACCGTCCAGGAAGCGGACTGCGTCCAATTACCGCAGTCTAGCAGTCCGGTGGCGTTGGTCAGGCAGGCGGGCTGATTTTGAAGCGGCAAAGAAGATAGCGTGGCCACTTTCCTCGCACCGTTCCCGCCGTAATAGCCCATGCGGTAGATGTCGAGACGATAGGCCGCAGGGGTTTTGATCTTGAAGTTGACCGCGCTGCCCCGATTTACGCTGATATCGGTCGCAAAGCCCTGAATGGTAAGGTCTCCGGCGCCGGAAATGTCCCATTCGCTCGAAGGGTTGCCTGGCTTACTGTTCTCGCACACGATCGGGTTGCCTCCGGGCGAACAGGGGTCGACGCCGGTGGTGAACGACCACGTGAAGTCCGTCGCAAGTGCGTTGCCTGCAAGATCTTTGACGCCGCTCGTTCCGCCTTTCACCTTGGCCGTGTAAAGTATTGATGACGTTAATGAAGTGGTGGGCGTCAACGTTGCCGTATTGGTGGCCGCGTTATAAGTCACCGCCGCGGCCACAAGAGTATTAGCCGGGTCGCGCAGCTCAAAGGTCGCGGTGCTTAGGGTCGCCGAGTCCATCGCTTCGTTAAAAGTCGCGGTTACTGGCGCAGTCGGGTTGACTCCTGTAGCGCCAGCTGTGGGCAATGTCGATGCGACGGTCGGCGTCGTCGTGTCAGGACCCGTGTTGCTGGTGAAGACTACGTCCACCCAATAGTTGCTCGACTGGAAGGCGTTCGTGGGGAATCCACCGGCGGCGCCGTACAGGTACACCCCATTGCCGCCACTCTCAGCGTTATTGAAAGCATATAGCGGCCCGCTGGTTACTCCGGCTGTGAAATAGTTGCTGTTAGCGGAATACCGTCCAATCGGGGCCAGATAGGAGGCCACGTAAGTGACGTTGGCTGTGACCGCTACCGGCGTCGCAAAGGTCACCTGCTGCCAACCGGATGCAGTCTCGTTCTGGAACGTGGCACTGGTAAGCAACTGCCCCGTGCTGCTCCACAATTTGCCGATATGTGTGCCGGTATTGGCGCTGCCCTTATAGAAACGAACACCGCAGATCAAGCCATTCACATTGGACCTGAACTTCACCCCGAGTTCGATCGAGGAGGTGTCTGAATCCGCGATGATCGACGGCGTTGGGTTACTGGGCCAGATGGAGGTGGTGCTTCCTGAGCAGCCTGTCGCTGTACCCGTTGCTGTCGTGAATGACCAGGTAAGGCTGGAAGCCAGTGCGTTGCCGGCCAAATCCTTGACACGCGGGTCTGTCGCACCACCTTTGACTGTGGCCGTATAGGTTGCGCCGGCCGCAAGCGCACTGCCGGGAGTCAAGGTCGCCGTGCGGCTGGTCGCGTTATAGCTGACCGTCGCCGATACAAGGCTATTAGAGGCATTGCGCAATTCGAAGGTCGAGGTAGTCATCGTGGTCGTATCCATCGCCTCGCTAAATGTCGCGGTAACGCTTGTGCTTGTTGCGACGCTGCTGGCCCCGGACACAGGGCTCTGGGCTGTCACCGTCGGAGGCGTTGTGTCGGGACCGGTGCTGGTCGCAAACACTACGTCCACCCAGTAGTTCGTGGAATTGAAACTGTTCGAGGGAAAACCGCCTCCGACGCCATATAGGTACACGCCGTTTGGACCGCTCACACCGCTTTTCAGCAAATGTACAGGGACGGCATCAACCCCCGACGTACCAAATTCCGGACTGTTTGTTGCGGCGTAATTGCCGTTAGGCGCATAGTACGAAGCAACGTACACGGTACCTGCAGTGACGGGCACCGGTGTACTAAAATCCACCTGTTGCCAACCTGTGGCGGTCTCGCTGCTGAAGTTCGCTGTCGCTAATTGCTGCCCAGTGCTGGTCCATAAATGTCCCACATGGGTGCCGGTGTTAGTGCTGCCCTTGTAGAACCGGATGCCGGCGATGAAGCCATCGAGGTCGACGGTGAATTTGACGCCCAATTCGACGGCATTCGGATCATTTACTGACGGAGTGCCTGGGACGGTAGAACTGGTCCAGGCGCTGCAAGGCGCAGATGCACATGGTTGAGCCTGTGTCGTGAAGGACCAGGCGTAAGGGGCAGCCAGGGCATTGCCGGCCGAATCCTTGATGCCGGTCAGAATCCTGGCGGTATAGAGCGTCGAACCAGCCAGCAAGGTGCTGGGTGTCAGTTTCGCAGTGCGTGTGCCGGCATCGTAGCTGACAGTAGCGGACACCGGCGGGTTGCTTCCGGCCTGCAATTGAACGTTGGACGTAGTGACTGTCGTCGGATCGATCGGCTCGCTAAAGGTGGCCGTGACGGTCGGTTGTTGAACCACGCCGGTAGCGCCGCTTACGGGAGAGGTTGAAGTTACCGTCGGCGGCGTCGTGTCTGCGCCGTAAGTCGCGGTGTAGGTTCCCGCAGCCGCCGCGAAAAAGGCATACGGAATGCCTTTGATGGTATCGATCGTATAGGCAACAGCGCCGCTTGGCCCGGTGAGGCCAAGGATGACGCCCGTGGCGGAGTTTGCCGGCAGCATGGCTTGTAGTCCGTTGACTCCTGCGACGGTCGCGACCGTGAAACTCAGGCTATTGCCGTCCCAGGCCAGCGTTCCGAATGATGAGTTGTTGCGGCCGTCCAGCCAGTCCAGCATCTGCTTGCTGGAAACGATCGGCACGCCGCGGGCCAAGGCCGAATTGACCGTAGTGGTCGCTTCCGGAATCTGTGACACATCGGTATGGGCATTGATGGTATAGGCACCGTAATAACCTTGTGACCCGAGCGCTCTGTCCAGCAATGTATCAATGGTGAACGGATAGGCCTGCCCCGATTCGTCGGTCATCTGGCTGGTGGCATGGTAGACATCGATCATGGAACCGTCCAGGTTGACAAATCGCATCGGCATGCCGGAACCGCTGAAAAATCCCGGACGATTCAGCACCCAACTGGGAGGCCAGAAATAATAGCTGGTGTCGAAGCGGATTCCTTTTTCTAACTGTACGATCGCACCGGTGACCCAGTCGCTCCAGGCTATACAATGGTGTCGCTGAGTGATGGGAGCCGGTATGCTCGAATACTTGGTTCTGAAATCTCCAATCTGCTGGGTATAGAAAGTCCTGAGAGATGCGGGAGTAAAGTCTGCGCAGTTCGTATTGACATGCAGTCCCACTTCAAAACCCTCCGTGGTATAGGCGGCAGCTTGTGCATTGGTCAGCGGGGTATTCGGGTAGATATACGAGGTACCCCGCACGCATTCCCAGTTAGCTACCGAACAGCCTGCAGGGCTCATCGATTTAAACTGATCAAAACGGCCTTGTGTGCCATTGTTGCCGTGATCGTCCCCGGTCATGATCACGACGGCTTTTTTACCGCGTGGAAAATACCAAAAGCGGGGTAACGGCTTCTTGTCGCGGTTCATCTCGAGAATCAGGTTGGTGAGCAGTCTCTGCTGTTCATCCGCCTGTGGAATCGCAATCTTGTTGAAATCAATCCAGTCAGCCTGCGGATCGCCGGAGGCATTGCCGAAGAACTTGTCATCGGAGCGGATCGGTGTGAAGCCGTCGCGCTCCTGCGTAGCCCAGGCAGGATTGCCCTGGCGCGTATAGACAATGGATTTCGCCAGGTCATAGGCAAATGCTGCCGCCTGACCGCCATTGGAACCAACACTTCTTAATGTCAAAGCGGGGTTGGTCGTGGCCGTACTCGCATTGCTGTAAAGAGAAGCGAGACTGGATGCTCCGTTCAGGATATAACGGTCAGCCTGATCATGGTACTGGATGGTCTGATTCACAATACCATTGCCCGGTGCCTTTGAGGTATCGACAAGCAGGTAAGCGTTCGACAAGGTAGTTCCCGTGGTCGAGAGTCCCAGCAAGGTGACGAGTTGCAGATCCGGTCGTATTGCAATCAGGTTGCCGCCTGCCGTAACCCAATCGGTGAACAGGGTTACCTGGGCGGGTGTCAATGTCATCCGCGCGAGAATGACCACGTCGTAGGCGGCTAAGGTGGTCGCGTTAACGGCCGAAATATCGGCTACGGCAAATTCATTGAAGCCTTCGGTCCGTAGAATCTCCGCGTAATACTGACCGAAGGGATCTGAAGCCGTGGTTACGATCAGGATCGGCCCACCCGGCGGGTTAGGGATGGCTGCCTCGGCTGAGGGAATGATCCAATCCAACACTCGAGTCAAGACTTGAGCTAAATTAACATTCGTTAATTTTTTATCAGGGGAGTTGGAAACCTCGTCGGCACTGCCGAAATGAAGGGATTTGCTCGGTTCAACTGAAACAGTCGCTGTGAGCGCTTCGGAATTATCGGATAGTTGTGGTACAAGTGTTTTGATACGCTTTATTATTTGGCCTTTATCAACATTCCACTCTTTGACCTCGCCGTCTTCACTTCCGGAAATCAAGTTGCCGCTTGGACCGAACATCAGCGCACTGATGGCATTCGTTGCGCCGGCAATTTGCTTGTCCAATTTACGCGTCGCCGTATCCCAAACCAAAATCCGGGTGTCTTCGCCCGCACTGACCAATTTTTGTCCATTCGGACTGAAAGCAACGGCTCTAATGGAAGCCTGGTGTTCCGCAAAGCTCTGTATTTGCTCACCGGTTGCGGCATCCCACAAAATCACCACGCTATCAGCGCTTCCGCTAGCCAGGAACTTGCCGTTTTTGCTAAAAGCAACCGCATTGACCTCGTCCGAGTGACCGAGTAGCGTTTTAACAAGCTGCCCTGTTTTTACATCCCACAGCAGGATACGACCATCGGCGCCCGCGCTAGCCAACTGTGTTCCATCGGCGCTGAAACTGACGGCGTTCACGAAATCAATATGGCCTGAAAGGATTCTGAGTAGCTTGCCGGCCTGCGCATCCCACAACATGATTCTCGTTTCTTCGCCGGCGCTGGCAAGGAACTTACCGTCAGCACTAGCCGCGACGGTCCTGATCGGGTGTTCATGTGCCAATAAAGTCTGGAGCTTTTCGCCATTAACGACCTTCCTTATTTGGATTTCCGTATCTCTGCCTACACTCACTAAGTTCTTCCCATCGGCACTGAAAACAACCCCGGTTACAGCTGCGCCATGATGTCCTGAAATGGCAAAACGCTCTTGTCCGCTTGAAGACCAAAGCCTGACTTTACCGTCCCTGGTCGCACCGCCATAGAGCGCTCCATCCGGACTAACGGCGAGTGCCGTAACTCCCTTCCAATCGTGGTTGCTTTTCTTCTTGTTGGCGTTCTTAGCACTCTGGCTAATAGCAGTCACTTTAACGGCTTGGCTATTCCCATTGGTCAACATCGATCCCGCTACGCCAGCCATCGCTGTATTGGTGATTAAGTTGCCGGAAACGAACCCTTGCGGGGTTAAGTTGGCGGCGCTTGACGAGGGAATTAGAAAAAACAACTGCTCCAGTCCGGTCATTAAGTCCCATACGATGACCTGTCCGGTTTTGCCCACGCTGGCCAAGGTCTTCTGATCGGAACTGAAAATGACCTTGTTCACCCAATCACTATGTCCTGTCAAAAGTCGGGGTAACTTAAACTTATTGGTCATATCCCACAAAAAAACCGGCTCGCTCTCACTCACGCTGGCCAAGGTCTTGCCGTCCGGATTAAATACCAGATCGGTAATAGCGACACCACTCTCTCCTGGTAGGCTCACCTGTTCCATGCCTGTTGTTCTATTCCATAGTTTAATCTGAGCATCCTGACCGCCGGTCGCCAGAGTTTTACTGTCCGGGCTAAATGCAATTGCATTAACGCCATTTTGATGGCCGGTTAAAATCTGAGTTGTAGAACCGGATTGCGAATCCCAGAGCGTGATGCGGGCATTCTGGCCTACAGCAGCCAAGGTCTTGCCGTCCGGGCTAAATAGCAGATCGGTGACAGAGGTATTAACCATGCCGGGCAGGTTTACCTGTTTCAGGCCTGATGCCTTACTCCAGAGGTTAATCTGTGCATCCTGACCGCCGATGGCCAGGATCGTACTGTCCGGACTAAATGCGATGGCATTAACGTCACCTTGATGAGCGGTTATGACCTGAGTTATAGAACCGGATTGCGAATTCCAGAGCGTGATGTGGGCATTCTGGCCTACAGCAGCCAAGGTCTTGCCGTCCGGACTAAATGCCAGAGCGGTGACAAGGCCACTCTCGGGAAGGGTTAAGCTGGCGTCGCCGGAGGCGGCGTCCCATAATCGAATTGAGTTTTCGCTTACGCTAGCTAGTGTCTTGCCGTCCGGACTAAAAACAATGCTGCTAATCAAGGTTGCAAACTGGCTTGGAAGCGTCACCCGTACCTGGCCGGAGGCTACATCCCATAACATGATTTGCCCGTCGGAGTCCATACTGGCTAATGTTTTTCCATCCGGACTGAACGCAACGGGGTCGAGTCCCTCACTGGGGAGTTTCACCGAGGAAACGTTGAGCACTTGATTGGCACTTGCAGCGCTAACAAATCCCGCAGTACCGATAGTTTGAACAAAAGCAATCAAAGTCAGAATGATAAGTACGAGACCCGTCAGGTATTGATATTTTATCTTTAGCTTAATCACATGCTTGCTCCTATACAATTAAGTCTCTGAAAACATGACGATCACTGGCTCGACCATGCTTCAGATTTAGCCGTTGAATACTTTTAGACAAACCAAACGTCCTGAGGATTATCTGATGCAATTCAACCGAAAATGTTATAATTTAATGCCATCCTTAAGCCTATAGCCTAAGGTCCTGACCGGATTTGTTGCTTTATGCATTACATGGCGCCTCTGCACCTTAAAACTTCCTTGACCGTTCTGAGTAATATCTTTAAGTCATAGAGTAGAGACCAGTTCTGGATGTAGCGAATATCGAGCCTCACCGAGTCATTCCATTCTGTTTTACTGCGTCCTTCTACCTGCCAGAGTCCGGTGATCCCCGGCTTCATCTCCAGTATTCGCCTGAGATGCCACGCTTGGTATTTCTCTGCTTCGTAAGCAAGGGGGGGCCTCGGTCCAACCAGGCTCATGTCTCCCTTTAACACATTAAAAAACTGCGGCAGCTCATCAATACTGGTTTTTCGAATGAATTTGCCAACCCTGGTTATTCTGGGATCAGACTTAATTTTATAGAGTGGTTTTTCCGCGTCCCCTTGATTGGTTTTTGCGTGATTACCGCTGATAAAGTCTTGGACGTATTCACGGTGTATTTGATTATCCATATTCACATGCATGGATCGGAATTTGTAGAATGTGAAAGGGGTGCCTTGCTTGCCCAGGCGGGTTTGACTGAAAATGACAGGCCCCGGCGAAGTTGCTTTGATAGCCAATGCGGTAATTAACATGACAGGCATAAAAGCAAGTATGCCAATAATCGAGCCTACGATATCAACACCTCTTTTTAATAAAAATTTAAACGATGAAGCATCCGGTGCATCTCCTGAATCCCACAGTTCGAAAGGGAAAGCATCGGGTCGAACGCATCCGTTTTTTGCCAGGCTTTCAAATATATGATCGGGATAACTTGAGGTAGTAATAGAAAATTGTGACGTTTCATTAACTAATTTTGCGCAAATTTCTTTCGCTCCTGTCTCGTCTGTATCGGGGAGAAGCACGCATAGGGATTTATGGTTAACGAAGCCGCTAATGTCGGTGTCTCGTGTTTTTTCCCGAACAACACCTAAAATCTCATTCATATTAATGGATTCGACATCAGTCTCGTCATTAAGGGTTAGCAATATAATTGATAATGTGGATTTAGACCGTTGCGCCCGGAGTGTCTCAAGGCGCAACTGCTTGAGAAAATAAGGGTCATAAAAAATTTCACCAGAAGTAACCCGATAGTGACTTGAATTATTGGGTGAGATGGGAGATGCCCCTGGCTCCACTAATAAATGTTCATTTATTTTCATTTTCATTCCTAATGATTATTATCATGAGCGTAGCTGTATCTTAATTAAGTAATTATTTAAAATCAAATAGCTATAAAAAACAGACGTCATTGTCATGGAATAAACATATTTTATAACTTATTGATTTAAGATAATTTTTATCTCACTTAGTAGTTGCGCTATATTTGAATTAATGAACGGTGAATATTGAACTTTAATACATCAACCAAAAAAACCGCTGGAATCAGATTTATAATAAAAGAAACAAATCATTTGTACAATCAGTGGAAATACTTATTGGATGAAAGTACTACGCGTCTGAACGTGTGTTATTTTGTTTGCGCGCGCCGGCACGATAGTCATAGCATATGAGTTGCCATCTCCAGACAAGTTGGCTTAAGCTCAGACTCATAATGGTGCGTCTTGGTGATGTCTGAGCGGAAGTTGTCCGGAACAACCACATTATGAAAGCCAGCCAAAAACAGGCGTGCCAGGATTCTTCGCGAAAGTTAAAAGGGGAATCATCCGGTTTAGCCACGAAAAATGACCTAGCAATTATTGCCTTCGGTGGTCCTCAGGGTGGTAATTCAGCACATCGACCAGCTTCGGGTCTTTGATAAAACGCCTGACACCCTGATCCATAGAGTGGATACATCAAATTCCTGTAACCTTTTTACCGGGCCATAATGCCGGAGCAATTCCCAGAACAAGCGGCGGTAAAGCCACGTGCCGTATCTGGAAGCGGAAGCGCCGAGCATACGTAGGCTCGGCTGTTACTTTGATGACAGCGTGCATGAGCTTTTAGGGTTCAAGGACGATAAACTCCAAAGTCTTTATCATTTTCCGGTAGGTAAACTACTGGAAAATAAGCGACTGGAAACGTTACCGGCTTATGGGCATTTAAATGATGTAGTGCAGGGGTGGAATAGAGATCACAAGTAAGTTCGAAATGCGGCATTTTAAAAAACGAGTGTCGTTTTTGTTTGTGCGTGACGCTCAACTAGCTTACAATTAATCCAATATAAACAATAATTTAGATTGGCTCATGAAAAATTTACGACAAATCGGGTTTTTTATAAGACAATCGATGTCGTGTATATCACGTCGGGCACAAGAAAACAGGGAGCAATATGCGTTCTAATTATTGGGATGCCTGGAAAGGCGTCGCCATACTAGCTGTTGTGGCAATTCATGCCACCGGAGAGTCAGGCAAGTTTCCCGCCGAGTCTTTCAATTGGTATTTCGGCTTGGTTTTTCGCCAGATCATCAATTTCGCCGTGCCGCTATTTCTTGCATTGGCCGGCTTCTTTGCCGCCCGCGGTTCAACGAGCTTTAGCCTGCATTATTATCATAGTCGGCTTGGGCATGTCCTACCGCCATATTTATTCTGGACGGTGATTTTTGTTCTTCTGAAGCACCCTTCAGATTTCTTTTCACCAGGCGCACTATCTAAAGACATATTTCTCGGAACAGGAATTGGCATTGGGTATTTTATTGTTGTACTGGCTCAATTTATTTTTATCACGCCATTTATTTTAAAGATAAAGAAGGATTGGCAGCATATCTTGATAATGGCGGCGATCTTTGCTGGATCAATGTTTATAACGTACGAAATTAGGATAAATCAAGCAGAAAGTACATGGGCACAATTTCCAATGAATGCACTTCCTTTTTTCGTATGGTATCCGTTTTATCATCTCGGTATTTATGTTGCTCAGCTGAACTCTGCTGACAACGATGCGCTTTCATATCGCTCGCGGACAATGTTTTCTTTATTCTTGTTATTTACTATCGCTGCGGTGATTGAAGGTGTGTATCTTGCGCATCAAGGCTTCTTTTCATTCGGCGCTTCTCAAATTAAATTTTCTAGTTTCATGGCTTCTATATCGCTTTTTATGTTTGCGGTGTCATATTTTAAAAAAGGCCAAGTGAGTACCAATAATACATATGTTGTGTGGCTAGGCAAGAATTCATATCCAATCTACCTAACGCACCTTCTATTTCTTCCACTAACTGGATCTATCCTGAAAACCATTCCATTCGTCTATTCCGCCCAGCCCCTTTTTATTTTTATCAACACCACCTTAACTTTGGCAGCATGCGTAATACTGATTCGTTTCGTGAGTTTTGCGATCCCTGATGTGGTTCAGAAGAAGTACCTCGGTATTTAGCCCAACAAGATGCTGCACTGGACGGCGTATTCGCGCTAGCAATCCACCATATGTCGGGATGATCTGACTATCGCCCGGACTTTTTCAAGCGGTTTTTTATGGTCCAATATTTTGGATATTGTGTGTCAAATTGCGGTTTGCTGACGCGAAAACCTACGCTGATAGCATCAGGGCGCACCGCTCTAATGCAGAGTGACAGTCGAAGACACTACTTTGGTTCAATTTTTCAAAATAGCCAGGCTTGCGATTTTTGAGTCATTGTTACAAGAGCACGGCCGCCATGGGCTAGCAATAACCGAGTTTTACAGTCAATTATTGGCATAAATAATGCTAATTCTTTATTTGTCGCGGTAAATGAATCGACCGGGCTGCCTCAATCCAGCAGGAAAGCCTGATGCTTATCGATCGAATTGACGAGGTGACTGATGCTCGATAAAACCATAACTATCATTCTTGCCGGCGGTGTGGGTTCGCGGCTGCATCCACTGACGGCCGACCGGGCCAAGCCGGCGGTGCCATTCGGCGGTAATTACCGAATCATCGACTTTACGCTGACCAACTGTCTCCACTCCGGGTTGCGACGTGTGCTGGTGCTGACCCAATACAAGTCGCACTCATTGCAAAAGCATCTGCGCGATGGCTGGTCCATCTTCAACCCGGAAATTTCCAAATACATCACTCCGGTGCCGCCACAGATGCGAACCGGTGAATCCTGGTATTCCGGCACAGCCGATGCCATCCGCCAAAATCTGTACCTGCTTGAGCGCAGCAATGCCAACACCGTGCTGATTTTGTCGGGAGACCATATCTATCGGATGGATTATGCCGCCATGCTTCAGTTTCACCGTGACCAGGGAGCGGAGCTGACGATTGCCTGCATGCCGGTGCCGCTCGCCAGTGCCAGCTCTTTTGGTATCATGTCAGTGGATGACGCTTATCGAATTCGCGAGTTCCACGAAAAGCCGAAAAATCCCAAGCCCATGCCTGACGAACCACACCTTGCACTGGCATCAATGGGTATCTACATTTTCAACATGGATCTGATCTGTCGCGAATTGCAAGCCGACTCCGATTTCGCCGCATCAAGCCATGATTTCGGCAAGGACATCATTCCGCGTCTGATCGAAACATATTGTGTATGCGCATACCGGTTCGGCGGAAAAACTGGACGCGTCACCCCGGATCAATACTGGCGCGATGTCGGTACGATAGATTCGTATTACACGGCGAACATGGATCTACTGGCTCAGGTTCCGCCGCTGAACCTGTATCAGTCCGACTGGCCCATCCGCACCTACCATGGACAAAACCCGCCGGCTCGGATGGCCCCCGGAGCTCTCGGACACGAAGGGCAACTGGTCAATTCTCTACTCGGCAGCGGGACGGTTGTCTCCGGCGGTACGGTCAGGCATTCGATCCTGTTCTCCCAAGTCCAGGTCGATGAAACTGCCGTAGTCGAAGATTCAATCTTGTTTGACGGGGTACATGTCGGAACGGGTGCCCAGTTAAAACGCTGCATCGTCGACAAAAACGTGCAGATACCGCCTGGCGAGCGGATTGGCTTTGACGTCACCGCCGATGCAGTCCGCTTCACTGTCTCGGAATCCGGTATCACCGTCATTCCGAAGGACTACCATTTTCCGACTAATGACTTATACAATCTTGTAGATCAGGCAACGGCCAATACGGCTCATTGAGAGGTCGGTAATCTTGATCCTAAAAACCGCAGTTAGTCCGCGAAAAGCATGAAAGACACGAAAGAAATCAGTATGTTGTATTACGCAGTCATTCATCCTTTGGGTGACGAGCTACAACTTGGTATCTCTTTGAATATTTTCGTGCTTTTTGTGTTTTTCGTGGATCAAATGATTTTTCTAGGTTGATGCGTTATTTATCAATTTAAAAACGTGAACAAGCATTGAGCTATCAAAGCCACTTAGCTTTTAAGCTAGTGGCGATAAGTATTCCGGTAGTGGGTCAAACCTGTAACTTGGCATGAATATCGACGCCAAACTCTACCTTATTGACAAGCAGTCCAATGACGGTATCATGCATCAAAGCTGACTTGGAAAACAGATGGTTTTCCTTGCCAACCGTTTGCTCCAAGTTCGTAGCGTGCTTATCCGGCTGTCACGCACAGCTACTAAATGTAGTGAGACCGCGTTCGCTGGCATATAGCTCAGCCTTGGTGGAAGCGGTGCGTAGACAATCAACATACTACCTGTAGTTCGTGTGTGCGTAAACCGGATAAACATGCAACAAACTACAGATTTAACCCATTACTCTGTGTTTGAAGATAAAACATAAAACCAATCATTTTGCGTTACTGTCAATGGCCAAACTTTTCATTAAGTGAAGCAAATAGCTTATGCTGAATTGCAAAAAATTGAGGGCTGCGTAACATCAGTTAAGTCATTGAGACAAATTTGTTATTCATGGCAACTGTCCAAGCTTTTTGTTTTTAATGCGGGTTCCCATCAGGTAGTCGAACCAGGGCCAAGTCACACACCAGTTCGCGGCGCAGTTGCCACCAAGATGGTGATCGTAATGCCAGCATAAGTGTTGCTTAGCCCAGGCAGGATTTAGATGAGCCTTGCGATGTTTGTAGTAATAAAGCATTAACGATGCATACACCGCGCCGGTAAACAGGGGGAAGAGTGGAAACAACGGCAGATGCAGCAGTACAATGCCTGCTAACACCGCCAATTCCTTGGTTTGGGCGTTCCATGTCGTTAACGTCAAAGATCGATAGCCCGGATCGAGCATCGCGTTTTTGGTGCAAACCGCATGGTGTTCATGCCAATGATAGGCCCAGAAACTCTGCCGATTTTGACCCAACGCGTGCAGTATGTATTTATGCATCAGCCATTCGCCGGCATTGGCATACAGCAGCCCCAAGATGACTTGTGCGGCTAAGCTAAACATGGAACATAAAATAAGTTGCAAAAGAAACCTCATTCTTCTAGAGATGAGCTTAGTGGTAATGACTGTCGGCTAATTAATTCATTGATGTTAGAAGGAATATATACGCTTTGTCGCTGTTGTCAAAGCTGTTAAAAGCCATTGCAGACTAAAGTTAATGTGTTTTGCGTTCTCTGCTTGGGCTCTGAGCCAAAACAAACTGAACCTATTAGATGCCCAGCCAATATTATGGGAAGTGAGGGCCGGGGTGTTGGATTGAAAGATTTCCTTTTTTAATAAATATAAAGTTGATAAAATTACTAGGTTTATTATTAATCGGGTGAATCATCATGAGCGTTATTGAAAGAATTAAAGATCAACTTGAAAATAATCAGGTTGTTTTATATATGAAAGGGTCGCCGGATTTTCCTCAATGCGGCTTTTCCGGCCAGACAGTTCAAATATTAGCGGCCTGTCATGCTAAATATAAGCACGTTAATATTTTTGAGGATCCTGAACTTCGCGAGGCATTGAAAGAATATTCAAACTGGCCGACCTATCCGCAGCTTTATATCGGCGGCGAGTTGGTCGGCGGCTGCGATATTGTTATCGGTCTGTATCAACAGGGCGAGCTTGCAAAAATGCTGGCTGAGGCCGGTGCTGTAGCGGAATAAGGTCTGGCGCGCGGATGATGTGGATTGTTATGGAAAAATCCGTGTCATTCGTGCGCTTGTTTTTGTCATCAACTAGCAATCGACTCCAGCTGTTTCCATCGATTGACTATCATACAGAATAATTCTGCTGTCTTTTCCGCGTCATAGAGCGCTGCATGTGCTTTTTCGTTATCCCAGTCTAATCCTGCCGTTTGGGCGATTTTTGCCAACACGGTCTGTTGATAAGCCAATCCCCCCAGTGTCGCGGTATCGAAAGTACTGAACGGATGAAAAGGACTGCGTTTTATTTGGGTTCTTTGAATGGCTGCATTTAAGAAGCCGATGTCGAAAGCCGGGTTGTGTCCGACCAGAATTGCCCGAGTACAGTTGTTACGCTTGACGGCATCTTTAATCGGTTTAAACAGCATGTGCAGTGCCTCTTTTTCGTCGATCGCCATGCGAAATGGGTGGTGCGGGTCTATGCCGTTAAACTTAAGTGCGGCAGCATCGAGTTCGGAGTTTTTAAAGGGAATAACGTGTGTGGTATAACGTTCAGTAATTTCCAGATCACCGTTACCGTCAAATTCAACGATGACGGCCGCAATTTCCAGCAATGCATTTTTTTTGGGATTAAATCCGGCTGTTTCTATGTCGACGACTACCGGGAGGTAACCGCGGAAGCGTTTGTCTAAGGGAGTTACAGGTGTATCCATTTTTTAATGTTTGCCAAGAAGTGCTGAAATGATGGGGGAATAAATGCGGTAATTTATGATATGTTACGCGAAAGTTTACTCAATTATAAAAAATAATAGCAAAAGTAGAGAGAATGTAATGCAACAGAAAAAATTAATGACCCCGCTTGGATTTCTTGTTTTATTGAGTGCGTTGGGAGGATGCGCGACTGTTGCCAATGACCCTAAAGATCCATACGAAGAATGGAATAGGGGCGTGCAATCGTTTAATGACAATCTTGACGATTATGCAATGAAGCCGGTTGCTAAAGGTTATCGCTGGATAACGCCATCGTTTGTTGATCAGGGAGTGACTAATTTTTTTGGTAATATTAGAGATATAGGTGTGACCATTAATGACCTGTTACAGTGTAAAATAGAGCAAACCGGTATGGATGGCTCGCGCTTTATCGTCAATACCATCGCCGGTGTTGCCGGTTTTGTCGATGTCGCGGCGATGATTGATTTGCCCAAACATAATGAAGATTTCGATCAAACCCTGGGCGTTTGGGGGGTGCCGACCGGTCCTTATCTGGTGTTGCCGTTTTTTGGCCCCAGTTCTCCTCGTGGCGTGGGTGGTCTGGTCGGCGATGCGGCGATGAATCCTATTAGCTATATTGATAGTGGCATTATCACCGGCAGTCTGTTTGCGTTGAATGCCGCTGACTTACGGGCAGACAATCTGGATACCGAAAAAATTGCTTCGGAAGCGGCTGTAGACCGGTATGCGTTTTTTAAAAGTGCTTATTTTCAGCAGCGTGAATATCTGATTCACGATGGCAATTTGCCGGAAGGAGTGGATCTGCTGGATCTTGATGAGGACTTTAATGAAGATAATTTGGCTCCGGTTAAACCGTATTAAAAATCAGGCGAAGGGCGAAAAGATCTTGTATTTTTAGCCTTTAGCCAATTTCCAGCACAACTCTTCGTTGGCCTTGAGCGGCGTGATGGACAGATCATCTTCTCCATAAGCAGACGGCACTTTCCAGGCGGTTTTTTCCAGCGTGATCGTGCCTGAGTTCCTGGGCAAATGGTAAAAATCAGCACCGTAAAAACTGGCGAAGCCTTCCAGTTTGTCCAAGGCGTCCGCCCGCTCAAATGCTTCCGCGTATAGCTCCAAAGCTGCATGAGCGCTGTAGCAGCCGGCGCAACCGCAGGCGGTTTCCTTTAATGAAGTCAGATGCGGCGCACTGTCTGTGCCCAGAAAAAATTTTGGATTGCCGCTGGTCGCGGCCTCGACCAATGCCAAACGATGAGACTCGCGCTTGATAATCGGCAGGCAGTAATAGTGCGGTCTGATGCCGCCCGCCAGAAGCGCATTGCGGTTAAACAGTAAATGTTGGGGGGTAATGGTCGCAGCAACATTTGTGCTGGATGCTTGTACAAACTGCACGGCTTCAGCAGTGGTTACATGCTCAAGCACGATGCGCAAACCGGGGAAATTAGCGGCGATGCCGGTAAGATAGGTGTCGATAAATATTCGTTCCCGGTCAAAAATATCGCAAGCGTCATCGGTGACTTCGCCATGAATCAGCAGCGGGATGTCCAGTCGCTCCATGGTCGCCAATAACGGATAAATCGCCTTGATGTCAGCAACGCCGGAATCGGAATTGGTGGTCGCACCTGCCGGATAAAGTTTAAAGGCATGGATATGTTCGGATTCGGCGGCTTTTTTTATTTCAGCCTCGGTCGTCGAACCGGTCAGATACAGCGTCATCAGCGGTGCAAAATCCAGTTCGGCAGGAATGGCTTGCAGAATTTCTTCCCGATAAGTCAAGGCCTGAGCGACCGTAGTTACCGGCGGCTTGAGGTTGGGCATGATGATCGCGCGGGCAAATTGCCTGGCGGTATGCGGCAGAACGGTTTTTAAAACGGCCCCGTTTCTGACGTGTAAATGCAGGTCATCCGGTTTGGTGATGGTTATTGTTTTCATTATTGAAGGTAAATTCTGTAAAATAGGCGGTTATTTTATAGTAAGTGTCTTGAAAAACTAAACATAGCACTTATCGTAGCTATTATTTTTTGTTATCGGAGCGGTAAATGCCAATATACGAGTACCAATGTCAATCATGCGGTCATGAGCACGAAGCGCTACAAAAACTCAGCGCCGAGCCTCTCATTACCTGCCCGGCCTGTAGCAAGCCGGAATTAATGAAGAAGATTTCTGCGGCGGGATTCCGATTAAAAGGCAGCGGTTGGTACGAAACTGATTTTAAGAGCGGCACCAAAAAAAATATAGCGGGCGAGGCGAGTAGTCCGAGTTCCGCACCATCCTCCGGCGGCTGTTCAGGCGGCGGTTGTAAATAGTAAAGCAGGCGAAGGCCTCAAGGCGAAAGGCAAAAAAACAGGCTTTCGCCTTGAGCCCTTCGCCTTTTATCTTAATCAAATCAACAGGGAAAATTTATGCGTACTCACATGTGCGGAGTATTAAATACACAACAGCTGGACGAAACGGTTTCAATCTGCGGTTGGGTACATAGACGCCGCGACCACGGCGGCGTTATTTTTATCGATCTCAGAGACCGCGCCGGCTTAGTGCAAGTCGTGGTTGATCCCGACATGGCTGATATTTTCGCGATTGCTGAAAGCGTCCGCAGTGAATATGTATTAAGAATTACCGGATTGGTTCGCCACCGTCCCGAAGGCACGGTTAATGCCAATATGCATTCCGGTGCGATTGAAATACTGGCTAAGGACATCGAAGTCCTGAATGAATCGGAAACCCCGCCGTTCCCGGTGGAAAGTGAGATCGAAGTTAACGAAGAACTGCGCTTGCGCTATCGTTATATCGATTTGCGCCGTACCGTAATGCAGGAAAAAATGAAAGTGCGCCGCGATGTGACGCGGGTGTTAAGGAACTTTCTTGATGACAACGAGTTTTTTGAGATTGAAACGCCTTACTTAACCAAAGCGACACCCGAAGGCGCGCGCGATTACATCGTACCAAGCCGCACCCACGAAAACTCGTTTTTCGCGCTGCCGCAATCGCCGCAATTGTACAAGCAGATGTTGATGGTGGCGGGCATGGATCGCTATTATCAAGTCGTACGTTGTTTCCGCGATGAAGATTTGCGCGCCGACCGTCAGCCTGAATTCACCCAGCTGGATATCGAAACCTCGTTCATGAATGAAAACGAAATCATGCACATCATGGAGGAAATGATCCGGCAGTTGTTCATTAAAGTGATCGGCGTGAATCTGGGCGACAAATTTCCGCGCATGACTCATCAGGAGTCAGTATCACGTTACGGCGTTGATAGGCCCGATTTGCGGATTCCGCTGGAATTGGTCGATATTGCCGAGGACATGAAGGATGTCGATTTCAAAGTCTTCTCGGCACCGGCTAACGACCTGAAAGGCCGCGTCGTTGCGATGCGCGTACCGAATGCCGGCGATTTAAGCCGCAAAGACATTGATGCGCTGACCAAGTATGTCAGCATTTACGGCGCACGCGGTTTGGCTTATATCAAGGTTAACGATCTTGCCGCCGGTGTCGATGGTTTGCAATCGCCTATCGTTAAATTCGCGCCTGCTGAAGTGTGGGACAGCGTATTGGCTAAAACCGGCGCACAAAACGGCGATTTAATCTTCTTCGGCGCGGATAAAGCCAATATCGTGAATGAAGCAATGGGCGCGTTGCGGGTCAAACTGGGACATGATCTTAATTTGATTGAAGGCGAGTGGAAACCGGTTTGGGTGATCGACTTCCCGATGTTCGACTGGGATGAGAAAAGCGGCCGTTACAACGCGATCCACCACCCGTTCACAGCGCCAAGTTGCTCGGCTGAAGAACTGATAGCCAATCCGGGCGCGGCCTTGTCACGCGCTTACGATTTGGTGTTGAACGGCACCGAAGTCGGCGGCGGTTCAATTCGTATCAACCGTACTTCCATGCAGCAAACCGTATTTGAGATTTTAGGCATCGGCGAAGACGAAGCCAGGGAAAAATTCGGCTTCCTGTTGGATGCATTGAAATACGGCGCACCTCCGCATGGCGGCCTTGCTTTCGGCCTTGATCGTTTGGTGATGCTGATGACTGGATCGAGTTCTATCCGTGACGTAATCGCTTTTCCTAAGACGCAATCGGCGGCTTGTCCTTTAGTCAGCGCACCGGCGGTAGTGACGGATGAGCAATTGAAAGAGCTGGGTATTCGCTTGATTAAGCCAGCGGGAAAAGAAAAAGCTAAGCAGGATTAAGGCTACTTATTTTTGTATTGTTTACCACCAAGGGTACACTCTTGGTGGTAAACAAATCTTACCGAAGTAATTCTCCCTAGAGGAGTATCATTTATGACTAATACCCCATTTCCGATTCAAGATTATGCCTTACTCAGCGATGAGGAATGCGATGCCCGGATTATCGCCGCCAAAGCCAAACTTGGCCGTCGTTGCGTAGTGCTCGGACATCATTATCAGCGCGATGAAGTGTTCAAACACGCCGATTTTTCCGGTGATTCGCTAAAACTGTCCCGAGATGCGGCGCAATCCGATGCCGAATACATCGTATTTTGCGGCGTGCATTTTATGGCCGAAGTCGCCGATATACTGTCCCGTCCGGAGCAGATTGCAATCTTGCCGGATATGGCGGCAGGCTGTTCGATGGCCGATATGGCTAATTTGATCAAGGTGCAAAAATGCTGGGATGAATTGGCGCAAGTGATCGATGTGGAGACGGAAGTCACGCCGATTACCTATATCAATTCTGCTGCCGACCTTAAAGCCTTTTGCGGCCAGCATGACGGCATCGTCTGCACCTCGTCCAATGCCCAAAAAATATTGGAATGGAGTTTTGCCAAAAAATCGAAAGTGCTGTTTTTTCCTGATCAGCATTTGGGACGCAATACCGGCTATCGTATGGGCATTCCATTGGAAGAGATGGTCACCTGGGATTTTACCAAGACTATGGGCGGCTTGACCGAGGAGCAAATCCGCAATGCCAAAATCATCCTTTGGAACGGTTTTTGTTCGGTGCATCAGGTATTCAAGCCGGAACAGATTGACGAGTTCCTGAAGCGCTTTCCTGAAACCAAAGTCATTTCGCACCCGGAAGCCTCATTTGAAGTGTGCCAAAAATCGGATTATATCGGCTCCACCGAGTACATTTTAAAAACGGTGCGCGAAGCCGAACCCAACACCCGCTGGCTGGTGGCGACGGAACTCAATCTGGTCAACCGCCTGCACGAAGAGTGCAAGGCGCAGGGTAAAAACGTACATTTCATGTCGCCTACCTTGTGCATGTGCTCAACCATGTTCAGGACCGATCCGCAACATTTGGCCTGGGTGCTGGAAAATCTGGCGGCAGGGCAGGTGGTTAACCGGATTTCGGTGCCTGCGGACGTAGCAAAGTACGCCAAAAAAGCGCTGGATAATATGCTGGAGGTAAAATAATGTCAGTCGATTTTAATCGTTTAAAGCATTTTTCCATGACCTATGTGTTTACGGATGGAGAAGATATAGCCTGCGAATATGAGCAAACCGAGCAAAGCCCCGTGGTTGCGCCCGACGGCAACAGCATCAGTTTTAGCTTAACCAATATCGATCAAAACGAAGATAAGGAGCTTTACTCGGTCGTGCTACTAAAAGAGGGCGATGACGAGTTTTATATTAAGTCCGATTATTTTGACGATGCCGACGAGCCTTACCTTCTGGATGTGGAAATTTCCGATGACGATGTAAAATTCATCCTGGAAGGCGAAGATGAAGACATGTATTTATACGGCTTTTTTGAATAAAGTATCGTGACGATGGCGGGTTACTAACCTAAAGAGACATTGTGAGTAGCTGGAGTGCAAGCTCTGCTTGCGAACAGGCAAAGCCTGTACTCCGGGTTTAGTTATTCATCATCTTCTTCATAAGGTTGCGCCTTTACCTTATCAGGAATTTTCGGTATTTTAGCTGAGCGCAACAGCATCAATGCGCTGCCCAAAACAAACAACACTATGACTATAAACAACACTATCCACATCGCATTTCTCCCGTTTTTGGCTTGCCTAAGCCGGTTACGATAGAATACCGCTACCTGGATTATTGACCTACTCAACATCACAAATATGTCTGGAACCAATTTACATTTATCCGAAGGGCGTCAGGCAGGACAGTCTGACGTGACCAATCCGCCGGGAGCGGATTTGCATTTACCCGAAGGGCGCAGGGCAGGACAGCCCTGCGTGACCAATCCGCCGGGAGCGGATTTGCATTTACCCGAAGGGCGCAGGGCAGGACAGCCCTGCGTGAAACAAGTCGAATTACTTTCTCCTGCAGGAACGCTTAAAAACATGCGTTATGCTTTTGCCTACGGCGCCGATGCCGTTTATGCAGGATTACCGCGTTATAGTCTGCGAGTGCGCAACAATGATTTTCTTGAAGATAATTTGGCCAAGGGCATCAATGAGGCGCACCAGCTAGGCAAAAAGTTTTTCCTGGCGACCAATGTGATTCCGCATAATGCCAAGATTAAAACCTTTGTTAAGGATCTTACTCCGATTATTGCGATGCAGCCGGATGCCCTGATTATGGCCGATCCGGGCCTAATTATGATGGCGCGGGAAGCGTGGCCGGATATGCCGATACATCTGTCGGTACAAGCCAATACGGTCAATTATGCGTCGGTCAATTTCTGGAAAAGCATGGGCGTTGAACGGGTCATTTTGTCCCGCGAATTGTCGCTGGATGAAATCGAAGACATTCGCCAGCGCTGCCCTGATACCGAGCTTGAAGTATTCGTCCACGGCGCGTTATGTATCGCTTATTCGGGACGCTGTTTGTTATCCGGGTACTTCAACCATCGCGATCCTAACCAGGGCACTTGCACCAATTCGTGCCGTTGGAAATACGACACCCTGCCTGCCGAAGAAAATGCCGAAGGCGATTACCTGCCTGTTGGCGAAGTGCTGTCCATGTCCGACATCAGCAACGCCAGCTGCGGCGGTGCGGAACGGCACCCGTTGGCCGATAAGGTGTATTTCCTGGAAGAAGAAGGCCGAAAAGGCGAGTTGCTGCCGGTCATGGAAGATGAAAACGGCACCTACATCATGAATTCAAAAGACTTACGGGCCATCGAGCATGTGCAGCGTCTGGTTGAAATCGGAGTGGACAGTCTTAAAATCGAGGGCCGCACCAAGTCGCATTATTATGTGGCACGTACCGCACAAACCTATCGTCAGGCGATTGATGATGCGTTGGCGGGGCGTGCATTTCAGCCTGAACTGATCGGCGTTTTGGAAAACTTGGCCAACCGGGGTTATACCGACGGTTTTTATCAACGCCACCATACCCATGAGCAGCAAAACTATATCACCGGTTATTCCAAAAGCCATCAGCAGCAATTTTGCGGTGAAATCAGAAATTATGATCAGGCAACCGGTCTTGCGACTATTGATGTTAAAAACAAGTTTTCGGTCGGCGACAAGCTGGAATTAATACTGCCGCAAGGCAATCAGGATATTGTCGTCGAACGCATGGAAGGCATGTTCGGGCAAGACATGGAAGAAGCCTCAGGCGGCGGCTATGAAGTGAAAATACCGCTGCCGGAAATTTGCGGCGATAATGGCTTGTTGGCGCGGTATACTTGAGATAGGCGAAGGACGAAAGACAAAAGGCGAAAAAAGCCTTTCGTCCTTAGCCTTTCGCCCTTCGCCGCCTTTTATCCTTTTGAGACTTGAATCATGACCTTTACTACCGCCGATCTTTGCGATGCCCATTCAGCGGAAGACCACTTCCAAATTGCCGAGCCGTTGCTTAAATCTTACGGCGGCCGGACCAGCTTTTACGGCCAAATCACCACGATCAAGGTTTTTGAAGACAATATCTTGATCAAAACGGTTCTGGAAGAAAAAGTCGAAAACCGGGTGTTGGTTGTCGATGGCGGCGGCTCTCACCGTTGTGCTCTATTGGGCGCTGACCTGGCAAGGATCGCCATCGCCAATGGCTGGCAGGGCATTGTCATTCATGGCTGCATCCGCGATTCTGCAAGCATCAAGCAACTTCCTATCGGTATTCTGGCATTGCATACGCATCCGTTAAAAAGCCACAAGAAAGATCATGGCGACCGCGACTTATTGGTTACTTTCGCCGGAATCAATTTCAAACAGAATCATTTTTTATATGCTGATGCCGACGGAATTATCGTATCAGAAACAATGTTGAGTTAGAATAACTCCAAATTAACCTAGTGAAGAAGTCAAGATATGCAAATTGTACTCGCTAACCCCCGTGGATTCTGTGCCGGTGTCGACCGGGCTATCGAAATCGTCGATCAAGCCATTGAGGCTTTCGGCGCGCCCATTTATGTCCGCCACGAAGTTGTTCACAACCGTACGGTTGTCGACGGCCTTAAAGAAAAAGGCGCTATTTTCATTGAAGATTTAACCGATGTGCCGGTCGGTTCTTACCTGATTTTCAGCGCCCATGGCGTATCCAAACAAGTACAAAAGGAAGCCAAGGAACGCGATTTAACGGTTTTTGACGCTACCTGTCCCTTGGTCACCAAGGTTCATTTACAGGTCGCCAAACATGCCAAAGAGGATCGTGAAGTTATCCTGATCGGACATGCCGGACATCCGGAAGTTGAAGGCACCATGGGACAATATGAACGCTGTACTGAAAACGGCGGCATCTATCTGGTAGAAACGCCGGACGACGTTAAAAACCTGGTGGTAAAAAACCCGGATGATCTGGCTTATGTGACTCAGACTACCTTGTCGATGACCGACACCAAGATCATGGTCGACGCCTTAAGAGCGCGCTTTAAAGGCATACAGGAACAGAAAAAAGACGACATCTGCTACGCCACACAAAACCGACAGGATGCGGTTTTTGAACTGGCCAAAACGGCGGATATTATCCTGGTAGTCGGTTCGCCGAACAGTTCCAATTCCAACCGTTTACGTGAAATTGCACAACAGCTGGGTAAGATGTCCTATCTGATCGATACCGCAAAAGATATGCAGCAAAACTGGTTCGACGGCATTGCCGTGGTCGGCGTTACCGCCGGAGCCTCTGCGCCGGAAGTTCTGGTTCAGGAAGTTATCAATCAGTTAAAGCAATGGGGTGGACAATCGACTATTGAGATTCAAGGTATAGAAGAAAAAGTGGTGTTTTCTTTGCCTAGAGAATTAAAAAAACACATCAATTAACATTCCCTATTACGGGGTGACTACTTCAGTGATCGCCCCGGCTTTCTTTTTGCATTTGTGACTCCGGCACTGTGCTCATCCAGCCGTAGGTTGTTAAAATAAAGACAAAAACTATTTTTTTTATCTAAAATAGCCCTCGCTGTAAAACCAATCTTAACGCTAAGAATGAAAAGGCCTCAAATATCCTATAAAAACTAACTCTTAGTTATTACTAACATGAATTTATTTTCTCAGAGATGATTATGACACTTACTGCAATGGATCTTGTCGCTCAAGCCAAACAAAATATCGTTGAAATCGATATTGATGCTGCAAAAAGTTCCCTGGAAACAAGCCTGATCCTGGATGTCAGGGAGCCTGCTGAATATGCCGCAGGTCACTTGCCTGGAGCGTTCAACATACCTCGAGGCGTATTGGAATTCAAGATAGGCTCGCATCCTGACTTTCAGGATAAACAAGACGCCCACATCATCGTTTATTGTCAGTCCGGCGGCCGCTCCGCCTTGGCAACCGAGGTATTAAGCAAAATGGGCTTTAACAATGTCGTCAGCATGGCTGGGGGATTTAAGGCCTGGACTGACAACGGCAATGAAGTCGTCTAGTGTCTGAGCTGGAAGCTATCCGTCTGGATAAATGGTTATGGACTGCGCGTTTTTTTAAAACGCGCAAATTGGCCGCTGAGGCTATTGCCGGCGGTAAAGTTCATGTTAATGACCAGCGCAGCAAACCCGGAAAAGAAGTCAAAATCGGCGCGATGCTTTCCATCAGTAAAGACAATTATCGCTGGGACATCACGATAATCGCTATTAACGGTCAACGGCGCTCGGCTAAAGAGGCGGTTTTGCTCTATCAGGAAAGCGCCGAAAGCCTTGCCAAACGTGAGCAACAAGTCATACAGAACCGTGAGCAGCGGGAGTTGTTCGACTTTAGCGGCAGGGAGCATAAGCCGAATAAAAAGGAACGGCGTCTGATTCACCAGTTTAAGCAAGGCTAGGATTAACCTAAAAACCGCAGCTTATCCACGAAAAACACGAAAGACACGAAATAAATCAGTACGTTGTATTGACTTGGCTATTCACCCTTTGGGTGACGGCCTACAGTTTGGCATCTCTTTGAAAATTTTCGTGCTTTTTGTGTTTTTCGTGGACGAAATGATTTTTCTAGAATTAAGCGCATAGCGCTACAAGCAGGTGGGCGGCTTAGGCAAACCGGCCAGCTTGCAGGCGTATTTTAAAGGGCCGTCCGGAAATAATTTATGCAAATAACGACTGTTGCCCTTAGTCTCGCCTAATGCCTTGGCAATCGCTTTGGTAAAAACCCGCGCATTGGGCAAATGTTTAAATTGCTGATAATAACGTCGAATAAATACAATAATTTCCCAATGTTCATCGCTCAGCTTGATATGGTTCAATGCCGCCAGTTGCTCTGCAACATTTTCATTCCAGTCCGCCTGATTCACCAAAAAACCCTGGTCTGTTGTCTCCAGGCGCAAATGATGATCCATCACGTCCATGACTGAATAACCGGGTTATTAACCGTCAATTCAACCAGTTCGGCATAATTTATCACTTCGATTCCTTTAACTAACTCATCGGCAATGATTCCGCGCACGGTAATGTCATCTGACAGCACACAAAGGCGATTACTGCTAAGTTGTTTGCTTAACGCATCGCTTATGTTGCTATGTTGATATACCCGCAGAACTGCGTTTTCAAGAAATACCACAACATCGCCGGAATCGATACGCTCCAAGACCGCAGTTTCAATCGGCGACTGAAAAATAAGGTGCAGCACGTTAAGCGTTGTCCGTTAATTTAAGACCGATAATGCCAGCAACGACCAGCGTAATTGACAATAAGCGATACCAGTCGGAAGACTCTTTAAAAAGGAAAATGCCTAACACTGCCACGCCGACTGCGCCCATGCCCGTCCAAACGGCATAAGCCGTTCCCAATGGCAAAGTTTTAATGGACACTATCAATAAATAAAAACTACAACCGCCGGAAGCCATCGTTATGATGCTGGGCCAGAGCTTGGTAAAGCCTTGGTTATATTTAAGACTTAAAGCGAATATTATTTCCGCAAATCCTGCAGAAAATAAAAGAAACCACGCCACGAACACCCCTTTCCTTTGTGCCTGAATACTAAATATTCTACAATACACTAAATTTAACCGCATTTTAAAAAAAATCGTTATCAGCAATGAAAGACCAGGTTTCCCTAGTGATAATGACTTTTCTGATCGCCATAAGTTTTCGTTAAAAAGAAAATAAATTCATGATTTTCGATGATGGCTTTAATAAATATTCAAAGCGACAATGAACAACATATCATCTTTTTCGGTTAAAAATACCAAACAAATAATTCATCATTTAACACTATTATTAAAAAGCAGATGTCTGTTAAGCGCTCGTTTTGGGGCGAATAGTGAATTCTATATCACTACATTGCTTGGAATCGATGGGAAAAACAATGCCGTAATTTTAGACTCCGGATCTAAAGAAGATTTAAATCAACGTCTACTTAATGCCGGTAAGGTTGCATTCGATGCGGATTATAACGGCATTAAAGTTTCTTTTGCCGGAACTGAGTTGAAACAAATCACCCATAATGGAGAGTCGGCATTCAGTATGCCTATTCCTAAATCGCTTTATTGGATGCAACGTAGAGAGTATTACAGGGTAAAATTGCCGCTTTCAAAACCCAGTTATTGCCAATTAATACGAGACGATAGGGATCCCGTTAACCTTAAGTTATACGATATCAGTCTTACCGGTTTTGCAATGCTTAATGTATCAAAAGATATTTCTGAGTTAATGATCCCCGGTAAAACCATGACACAATGTAAGCTTATTCTTTCGGAAGCGGGTGAGGGCATGATTTCTTTTGAGATTTGTGCCAAGTACATAATCAACCCTGACAAATTACAAAAGATTCAAAAAATAGGCTGCAAGTTTATCAATCTAGCGCGTCCGGTTGAAGAGATTATTCAGCGTTATATGCAGCAGATTCAACGAGAAAACTTACAGAAATAATGATTGAATGACGGTAATAGCCTTCATCGGATTTTACCTGAATGATGCCTTCTATTTGAGTCAACCGTCCAACGCTATATCAATCAGCTTCAACGAGAAAGCATGCAAAAATGAGTGATAAGCGGCTTACTCTAACAAACATACCCTCAACTCGCGTAAAACCATGGTTATAACCCCCACTTCGACTGCTATACAGCGCAATATCATCACCGTTACCCAACTTAACCGTGAAACCAGTCAATTGCTTGCCGAGCATTTCCTGTCTGTGCTGGTTGAGGGAGAGCTTTCCAACACGGCACAACCCTCTTCAGGGCATCTGTATTTTACGCTGAAGGATGCTAACGCCCAGGTACGTTGCGCGATGTTTCGCACCCAGCAGCGGCGGTTGGCGTTTAAACCGGAAAACGGCAAACAGGTCATCGTCAGGGCGCAAGTCAGCCTGTACGAACCCAGAGGCGATTACCAGCTGATCGTCGAGCATATTGAGGAAGCCGGCGATGGCGCTTTGCGCAGGGCGTTTGATGCGTTAAAGCTGAAACTGTCGGAACAAGGACTGTTCGATGCCGCGCACAAACAAAGTCTGCCCACGCTGCCCAAAGCCATCGGCGTCATTACTTCACCGTCAGGCGCGGCCATCAGGGACATACTGACCGTGTTGCAACGACGTTTTGCGGCGATACCGGTGATTGTTTACCCGGTTGCGGTGCAGGGCGACAACGCCAAACATGAAATTGCCAGGGCGATTGCCATCGCCAATCGACATAAGCAATGCGACGTCATCATACTCGGACGGGGCGGCGGGTCGCTGGAAGATCTTTGGGCGTTCAATGAAGAGCAGGTTGCCCGAGCCATTTTTGCCAGCGAAATTCCGATCATTTCAGCGGTCGGGCACGAAACCGATTTCACCATTGCCGATTTTGTCGCCGACCTGCGTGCGGCAACGCCCTCGGCCGCCGCGGAACACGCCAGCCCCGATCAACAGCAATGGCTGTCCCGATTCGTCTATCTGGAATCGCGGCTGCAACAACAGATGCAACGCAAGTTGAACCAAAAACAGCAGACCCTGGACTGGCTGAGCCAGCGGCTGCAACAGCAACATCCCGGTCAGAAACTGGCAAGAAATGCGCGGCGCATGGATGAGCTTGAGGCCAGGCTCAAGCAGGCCGTACACATCAGACTCCGTCATCTGGCCGGCAGTGTTGAGGCAAAAGCCGCCCAATTATGGCAACATAATCCTGCGGTAATCATCAACAGCCATAAGCAACGGCAAGAGTATTTGAGTAAGCGCCTGCTTGCCGCAACCGCGCATAAGCTGGAGCAGTTTAATCAGCGTTTGTTAAATTCCAGCCAGACCCTGCATGCGGTCAGCCCCCTGGCGACGTTAAACCGGGGTTACGCGATGGCAATCAATCCGTCTACCGGGGCAATCATCCGCTCTACCGAACAAATCAGCGTCGGCGATATGGTTCAAACCCGTCTCGCCCAAGGCCGGTTCACCAGCCAGATTAAAATCATTAACCGGGATTAGCGGCAGGTTTGATAAAAGGCCATTGCTGTATCACCCTGTAACAGACGCCATCCGGTTCGCTACAGGATTCAACCAGGCAAAACGCTGCCGCGCGCCAGATGATAGGTTCAAACTTCGCGTCCGGCAAATACCGGGCATGCCGGGCCAGGGTAATATGCGGGGTATAAGGCCGGGTATCCGTTTGCAAACCGCAGTTTGCTGCCGTTGCCGCCAATGCGGATGTCAATAACACCGCCACTTCCGGGGCAGGTTGCAGGCAGGTCAGGCATAAAATCTTAGGCTTACTCCAGTAACTTAAGCTGTCAAAGGTTAACGAAAAAGGTTGGGCGGTAATGCCGGCGACGGACTGTTTAATCGATAACGCGGCATCTTTGTCAACGTGCCCCAGAAACACCAAGGTCACATGGAGATTGTGCGGTTGCACCCATTTGAACTCTTTAGCCGGAATGGATCGATCCAGGCGTGTCAAGGCTTGCCGGGTTTCATCGTCAGGCCATAAGGCGAAAAACAATCTTGAAGTATTGGACATGGATTTAAAATAGGGTTGGATGAATAAACCTTGTTTATCGAGAAACTCATAGAATGGCTACAGTGAGGATCGCCGAAAGAGAAGCAGGATACAGTCGCATAGTTGTATTGAAATTGGGATGATGTTTGGAAAATGGTACGCGATGCGTTACTCTACATGACTTAATGCAAGAGCTCTGTAAGTAACAAGTAATAAGTTTTATGAAGGAAAATCGTCCGAATTGTATAGATTTATTTGCGGGAACAGGGGGATTTTCATTGGCAGCAAAAAATGTTGGTTTCAACGTATCCGCTGCTATTGAAATAAACAACCACGCTTGTGAAACGTACCGACAAAATCTTATCAAAGACAATTCAACAAAGCTATATCAAAAAAATATACTTGAGCTGGCACCTGAAGAAATTAGGCATGCTCATTTTATAGATGGAACTTGCGACATTGTCTTAGGTGGCCCACCTTGTCAGGGATTTTCCGTCCATAGAATTAAGGATGCAGGTATCGATGACCCCCGTAACAAACTTATTCTGCGTTATTTTGAATATGTTGCCGTCTTGAAGCCGAAAGTTTTTCTAATGGAAAATGTACCAGGCATATTGTGGCCCAGACATAAGAAATTTTTAGACGCATTTTATGCAGAAGGGAAAAAAGCCGGATACCAGTTGATGCAGCCGGTGACTCTTGATGCCAGAGATTATGGTTTGCCGCAAAGAAGAAAAAGAGTATTCATACTAGGCATAAGATCCGACATTGAATTTAATTCAGTATGGCCGCCGGCAGCTACGCACGGCATCGAAAAAGAAATAGAAAAAAATCCATCGTTGCATCCTTGGGTACCGGCAACTGAAGTGTTTAAAAATCCTGTTCCTGACGATGATGAAAATAACATCCACATGAATCACTCCGCCAATTTAATTGAAGTATTCAAATCTACGCCTTTAAATGGCGGCAGTCGTCGAGATTCCAATCGTGTTTTGCCGTGTCACGAAAAACATAATGGACATAAGGATGTTTACGGTAGAATTGATCCGACACAATCCGGTCCAACGATGACCACAGCCTGTATCAATCCATCCAAAGGCAGATTTGTACATCCAATCGAACATCATGGTATTACCTTACGTCAGGCCGCGCGTTTTCAAACCTTTCCAGATTGGTTCGTGTTTAAGGGTGGGCTTATCGCCGCCGGTGAACAAATCGGTAATGCCGTCCCGGTAAAACTCGGTGAAGTGTTATTACGCACTATTGCGGAAGGCCTAAACTTTAAGCTCGATAAATAGCATCCCAAAGATAAAGCAGGAAGCACCATGATTGAAACCGCAGCATTTAAAACCCGAGCCAGAACCATAGACCATCTCGGTCGCGAGCAGATTGCCGATTGCCCGACCGCCGTTTCCGAGCTATGGAAAAACGCCTACGACGCTTACGCGCGAGACGTTGCGTTGCACATTTTCGACGGCGAAGTACCGATTGCCGCGATAGTCGACGACGGCCACGGCATGAGTCGGGAAGAATTTATCGAAAAATGGCTAGTGGTCGGTACCGAGTCCAAAGCCTCCAGTACAGTAACGCCAGACTCAGATCGTAACGGTCTGCCGTTTCGTCCAAAGCAGGGGCAAAAAGGCATAGGCCGACTATCCTCAGCTAACCTGGGATCGTTGCTGCTGCTGATTTCAAAAAGAATAGACCAGCCATTTGTTGCCGCATTAATCGATTGGCGGCTATTTGAAAATCCATTTCTCTATCTGCAAGACATCGAAATTCCAATAATTGAATTTTTCGACAAAGACGAATTACTTGAGCAATTGCCGGTAATGTTTGACCGATTAATGGGAAATCTGTGGGGTGACAGTCGTGACTTGGCAAGAGACCAACGGATTAAAGCAGCTTGGGTAAGTTTCGATCAATTGGAAAAGTCAGAGGATAAGCCGCTGACTCGGGAAGCAATTGAGCAAGTGCTTATTGCTGCGGTTTTTGAAACGAGACATCTGCAGCAATGGCCAGTTTGGAACAGTACAAAAACACACGGTACGGCACTGCTGATCGGGAATATTTCTTTCGATTTGGAAGCGCAACTGGATGGTCGAGGCATAGACAGTGCCGGAATGCAGGCAAAAAATCGGTTACATCAAACATTATCAAATTTCACTGATCCTTTCGTTGATCATGAAGAAGCTAAAGAAGGCTATGCAGCAGAAAACTTTCATTACTCAGTTACTACTTGGGATGGTGCTTTATGTAATCAGATTATTGCAAATGAACGCGAATTTGATCTAAATAAACTTGAGAGTTTAGAGCATGTCTTAGATGGGCATGTTGATGAAATGGGGGATTTTAGAGGACGTGTTAAAGTTCTTGGCAAATGGCAAGACGGTGAAATTATCATTATTTCTAATGCAAAGACTCCCCAACGAGCTAATTCAAAAGTTGGGCCTTTTCGCATACGTTTAGGCACATTCGAGCAAATAGCAGCAAGTTCATCTCATCCACCTGAAATACACACTAAATACGATGAGCAAATGAAAAAATACGCTGGCTTAATGATCTATAGAAATGGTCTACGAGTTTTACCATTTGGTCGAGAAGATAATGATTATTTTGAAATTGAACATAGACGTTCGAGACATGCAGGACGTGAATTTTGGTCAAACCGTCGGTTATTTGGGCGCGTAGCATTGAGGCGTGATGAAAACCCGAATCTAAGGGATAAGGCTGGTAGAGAAGGCATTATCGATAACACTGCGGCTAAAGTATTTAGGGATATAGTGGAAAACATCCTGAAGACTTCTTCTCGTCGTTTCTTTAGCTTAGAAACGGGGGTTCGAGGTACATTGTTGCCTGAAGTAAAAGAAATGCGAGCCAAAGAAAAAGCCGACGAAGCTCAAAAAAAAATTAAATCCCGCAAGCGTAAAGAATTTCGTAAAAACTTACAGGATTTCTCTCCCAAACTGCGTAAATCATTGAACGCACTTCAACAACTCGTAGAACATGTTCGGCTTGAGCTACCGGACGATGCAACTGAAATTCTGGCACTCAGAGAACAGGTATCCAGCTTAAAAAATGATGTTCGAGAATTGTCTTTAGGACCGCTGCCAAATTCTTTGGGCACGTTGGAAGATGCATACAAGGATTATCGCCGCGATAGTCGGGAAGTCGCCGAATTGTGTGTGCAGTTGAATGACTCGTTGATTAAAAAACTGGAAATCTTAAAGCCTAAATCGCCGACGGAAACCGCGTATTCTGAATTGAATCGTAACGCCGCATTTCTGCACAATCGATTACGCAAATGGGCACAGGAAGCTAGGGACATTCTCAATTCGGAAATCCAACGCATTAACCAGCTTACCGATGAACGAAACAAAAGCTATCACCTTGAAATGTTGCCGCGTCTGGATGATCTGGAACATCAACGCATCTCGATGACTCAAGTGCTTGACGAACTCGATAGGGAGCGGGATCGTCAGGATCGGAAAAATGCCGAGATCTTTGAGCCATATATTTCAGTTTTGAAAAGTCTACAGGAAAGTATCGATATTGAATCGATGATCAGCTTTACGTTGGAAGAGTCGACAGTGTTGAACAAGAAGCTTGAAGAATTGAATTTGCTGGCTCAACTCGGCATTACCGTCGAATTTATCGGTCATGAAATCGAAGGCTTAGATATGACGATTTCCCGAGGGTTGCGCGAAATGCCAGATCAAATCAAAGCTACAGAGGCCTATGAAGCCGTCAAAACGGCGTATGAGGCATTGACGGATAGACTGCGCTTTTTATCACCGTTGAAATTGTCGGGAGAAAAAACAAAACATGGCTCACCGGCAATAAGCTTATTGAATATATTCAGTGCTTTATGGGCGACAACTTAACACACAGGAACATCATTTTGGACGCAACACCGGCATTCAAAAACTTCAGCATCTACGAACAGCCGGCACGTATCTATCCGGTATTCATCAATTTGGTCAACAACGCCGCTTATTGGGTCTGTCAGACTGCTGAGGACTCGAAAAGGATATTACTGGACATTGTCGACGGCAAGGTTGTTATAGCCGATGACGGGCCAGGCATAGAAGAAGATGATCTTAAACACCTGTTTACCTTGTTTTTTACCCGCAAGCTTCGTGGCGGACGTGGTGTCGGGCTTTATCTGTGCCGAGCTAATTTAGCGGCAGGCGGACATACCATTGATTACATTAAAGACGGGGATCTGAAAAGGTTGCCGGGTGCAAATTTCATAATCGATTTTAAAGGAGCTAAATATGAATAATTCTGTCGCGGCAAAACCGATTGAATATCGCGACCTGATTAAGGAAGTTTATATAGACCCGATTCGCACCGTGGTTGTAATCGATGATGAGTTTCCCTCATTGGATGGCTTGATTGCAGAAAAATGGTATGAAGAAAACGGGAAGTGCGGGACAAAGGAAGATGCCGATAAAGTTAGAGATATTCTGGCTGCCTGTAGACATAAAGACCGACGTTGGCTGGTAGACGTTCATGATGGGAAGAAGATTTCGACGGATGATGATCAGTGCATCGCGTCTCACTTACATCAAAGTGATTTAATGATTCTGGATTATCATCTTGATGGCAATGAAGGCAGCGGAGATAAAGCGATAGCTATCCTTAGGGAGTTGGCGACTAACGATCATTTCAATATGGTTATCGTTTATACGAAAGGTTACGGAAATGACGCTGGTGACCTTGACTGTGTCATAAGGGAAATTGCATTAGGCCTTACGTCAAACAAATCGGGTCTGGTACTAAATCATCAAAGTTTAAACAAGGTGACCGAATATCTTGAGGAATGGGAGGATGAAGAGGAAGGAATTACGGATAAGTTAAAAGCAACGATTGACGAGAATGCCTACTTAGCTGTAAATCATCAACTTAAGATTGACTGGAAAAAAATAGAAAAAACACCTGAATTTCAAGAAGCTGTTTTATTATTTGAGAGTAATCCGAATAAACCGTCTAAATTTAAAAATTCATTATTTCTACGTTGGTTAGTTCATGAGCAACAAAAGAAATTAGAAAGCAAGTTGTCGTCGAACAATCTGGGGCATGTCGGCTTTCGCTATTCCGAAAACGGCATCAACTGGATAAGAACCAGTCGCTTATTTATAACCGTTATCCATAAAGAACAAAACACCCCCGATTCATTGCCGGATAAATTGGTTGAAGCGCTCAATCACTGGCAACCCGAACCTCATCGGCTACTAATGGCAAAAATGAGAGCTGCTCTTGACACACGGGGAGCTCTGGCGGAAGAGGAGGTATTGGATAACCCTTGCTTACAGGCGGCTTGGTTTGAAGAACTGCTGATTGAGGACGCATCACAAAGAAAACTAAACGTTAACAAAACTATTGAAAGGCATTGGGAAGGTCTGGGCGATTCGGTTCAAGCTGAAGTTGCCAGCTTTACATCCAAAATGACTGACTATCTTTGTGACCTTGATCCCGTCGAAGCATACAAAATCCATTGTCCTGATGGCTCTAACAGCAACAAAACCGAAAATCTAGCTGCAGCGAACTGCTACCACTGTACTAAAGCCATCGAGGGAAACCATCTGACAACTGGGCATGTTTTAAAAATAGGTGCCGAATTTTGGCTTTGTCTTTCTCCCGCCTGCGATTTGGAGCCTGGGCAAGAAAAAGGTTGGTTGAAAAGCCTTAAACCAAACATGCCGTTTAAGGCTGTGCAGTTACATAATGCTGATATTGAAAATGCATTAAAGAATGTAAATTACTGAAACCATCTTTTTCTAAAAATAGATTCAAAGATAAAGGCACTCAGTTTTTTGCCGGGCAATTCGGAATTCTCATATCCAAGATGGGAGCAAATGTTCGCGGCTCGTCAAGGACTATTTGATGACGAAAAGAATATCAGTCTCCGAAGGGTTGTCTCCGATCAAGAACAATTAGTTGTGCTTGAGATTTCTTCACAAGTAGTTGCTCATCTTCGCTACGAATATGCGCTGAATCTTTTACAGCGGCTGGGTGTTTCCCTTTCGAGAGTTGGGCTTGATTTCCAGTGTTTGCCGAATGAGGCTTAACAATTCAATAAATGGACAAGCTTAACCCTGTACAACGTTCCAAAAACATGGCGGCAGTGCAAGGAAAGAACACCACGCCGGAAATCCGTGTTAGACGAATGCTGAATAAAATGGGGTACCGTTTTCGATTGCATCGAAAGGATTTAGCTGGAAAGCCTGACATTGTTCTCCCTAGGTTTCGTCTTTGTATTTTTGTCCACGGATGTTTTTGGCATCAACATCCTGGATGTAAACGCGCAACGATACCCGAATTCAACCACGAATTTTGGGTAAAAAAATTCCAAGGAACAATGGAAAGAGATGAGCATGCGGAAAAAGAGCTCCGCCAGCAAGGATGGAATGTTTGTATTATTTGGGAATGCGAAACAAAAAAGGAGGAACTTCTTATTAGAACTATTCGAAGATGTATAGGTTCTATCACGTCCCTGTATTCTGGATTCCGGCAATCCATGCCGGAATGACGGTTGTAGGTACATATGTCCGACCGGAGGTTGGGCAGCGGCTAGTACTCAGTCATTCTTGTAATGTCGGATAAAGTTTCTTCAACTTTACCCGAGCGTCCTCATTAGTAAAGCGCCATTCCATAGGTCGAACAATAGCATTTCTTTTTTCTTGCCATGCTGCGATTT
>NZ_JAWPOH010000021.1:0-68347 GCF_037671525.1 Methylobacter svalbardensis | reverse complement strand
GCCGCATTCAGGGAAATAGACGAAATGCCGTGATCGACCAGATACAACTGATAACGGCGTAAATCCTCGGCGCTGGCGGTATCCGGCGAGCGCCCCAGGAAACTCGAGAAACGCTTTACAACTCGAACATAGCTGGACTGGGTTTTGGGGGAAAGTTTGCGCATCCGCATGTCATCGATCATGCGTAAGCGCAACGGGGTAATGGGTTTAATTGTCGAAGTCATGACACTGCTCCTATCTTGAAACAAGGCAATTCGCCTTATTTCTTAACATAGGGAACAGTTACACTCTTTCAATCACCGGGAGGCTTAAAATCGCAGCCACCATAGCGCGTAGCGGTTTAGTCCTTTGGCCGTCAACTGTCTGTTAAAATACCTTATCTTTGTTTATTGCCAATGGCAGCTTTTTGCATTATGCAGATGATGAACTAGATCAAAAATAACCCCAAACTCCTGACAGCCTATTCTCAATAGAGCGTATTTAAACCTTAGTCCTCCAATATTATTTAGAGTTTATATGATCTCAAGTTATTGATTATAAACTAAAATATCTTAAATATTGATTGACATTTAAGACCCGCTATGTTATATTATATTTACGGCAATACTGTTCAATTTTTGCCGCCAATGTCCCTCCATCACATTCAACAATCATCGCGTTTGTCACCTTAATCATCGGGTTTGAACACCTGTGAGCTTTCGTGCGCGCGTAGGTTTTTGTGCGCCTGGAGGAATTTATCGAATGTTGTTCTATGGAGATCATTATGACGACACCTTCAATCACAACCAAACTTGCTCCTGCCATTGATGTCCTTGCTAAATGTCTGACGCAAACCAGTGAAAATTATCAGCAACTGTTGAATCAGCCTGACTCCTATGATTCCTGTCTTGAGGCGGGTCGCAGTATGCGGCGGCTGTCCAAACATTATACCGAGGTGGTGCTTGCGGCGTTGCCTTACCAGTCGGTATTAGACGAGGACACCGAAGAGTGGGAGGACGACAACGAGTTACCTTTTGAAGAGGATCCGGATTAAATCAAGGTCTATTGGCCACTGATTTACAGCGTTATTGATGTGGCACGACGACTATTTCTTTACCGAATCGGCACCGTGCCTTTGATGCAAACCTTTAATTACCGGAGAACTTTATGGAATCTACAACCACCACATCGACCACACAGGCTAAACCACGTTTCGAGCTCGGCCAGTTGTGTTACACGCCGGGCGCGCAGGATGTCATGCAGCGCTACCAAATCAGCCCTTTTCAATTGATCGCTCGTCATGTAACAGGCGATTGGGGCGATGTTTGTCCCGAGGATGCGCAAACCAATGAGGAAGCACTTCAAGAAGGTTCGCGTATTTTCTCGGTGTATGTGCTGCCACCACCGTTGTCCGAAGGCGAAACGTTGTCGGCTGCCAAGGTCTGGATAATAACCGAAGCAGACCGGAGTGTGACCACTATTTTGTTACCCGAGGAATATTGATTCGATGAATTCAATAGTCATCCATCGAACAAGATCACTCTTGTTCGTTTCTTATTTTATTTAATCCATTTGGAGATACACCCATGACCCAGAAAAATGAAACCCCAGCCGAATCAAAAGCTGCATCTGAAGCCAAGAACGGTTCGGCAAAACCAACAGAAACCCTGAGCACTTCGCCTGAGCAGGAGAAACCTTCCTCCAGCGCTGGTCGTGCTGTAACAGGCAGCTTATCGCCGGAACTGACTGAACTGGTGACGGAATTGCGCGATACGGTGAAGCGTATTGATCCTCGCAGACATACGGAAAAGACCTTACGCCGTTCGTTATCTAGCGTCAGCGACATTCTGGCCGACATCGATAAGCTCTACCTTCAGGACTAGATCTTCGGTTCCTGTAACCCTTTCTTGTCAATTGCCAGCCTTCTGGTTGGTTGACAGGCCTTTATAAAACCGGACGTGACTCTACCCGATGGGCAACTCTGCTCAGGGTTAGTCACGTCCATTGATTAGGAGAAACCACATGACTAACCCCTTTCAGGTAAACGAAACCTCAGGCCACTTTGAGGTCCTACGCCCAGTTACCACCGCCGAAATCCTGACCATGGCCAAGAAGCTGATCAAACACAAGTTCGTTCGTGGACAAACCTTGACCAGTCCTGAGGCAACACGGGACTTCTTGATGCTGGAACTTGCCCTGTTGGAATACGAGGTATTTTATTGCATCTTTCTCGATAACCAGCATCGTGTCATAAAAGCCGAATGCTGTTCCAAAGGCACCATTGACGGTGCCAATGTTTACCCACGCGAGGTATTGAAACGCGCGCTGAAGATCAACGCCAAGGCTCTGATTCTAGCTCATAACCATCCTTCGGGTTTGGCAGAACCCAGTGAGGCGGATCGGGCAATCACTCGCCGCCTAATCGACGCCTTAGGTTTGGTGGATATACGAGTGCTGGATCATTTCATTATCGGCGGCACGGAGCATTTCTCTTTTGCCGAGCACGGGTTGTTATGACGCTGACGCCTATGAATCTCGCTTGCAACGCCATCAAAAAACGGCAGTATCGACATATCATGGCGGCTATATTGACGCATATTATCGTATGGGGGCATTACGTTGCGGAGACTGCGGTATGACGACGAAACAGCGCACCCCCGTATATACGGACATTGCGTTGACGGCACTGTGTCGCATAGACGGGCTACGTCGATAGTTTGCCCCCATCGATCGACGGTCGATGCGTTCCTTGTTACAACAAGTTACAGAATGGTCTGAGCCTTTGGATCGCAACACACTAACTTGTTCAAGGTATTTACGCGATTATCTGGAGAATCCCGATGGCAGCATGCGCTTTGAAACCGTTGGTTTTTGGGTTTTGCCATTGGAAACAGCCATGAAGAACGCTCATCACGATGAGTCAGGCTTTTGGGAGAGATGGGCCGAAGACTTTTAATTTGCAGGATCTCACACCGATAGCAGAGGTCAACCGCAAACGAACCACACAACAAATATCTGATACGGACTTTCGCCGTTAGATGTTTATCGCCAAGCAGTTTGTAAGGCACTTCCGCTGCGCAAACAACCCAATCCACCCTTTTAGGAGAAACCAATGACTAACCAAAGTGTGCAAAAAAATCCATCGTTTAATCTCGGCAGGACAGTAACACCAGGAACTATAGAAGCCTTCCAGGCCAACCGGTCAACGGTAACGTTAATATACATTAACATGCATGTAAGGTGGCCGCATTACCGCAAAGGGACTGCGTTATGACGCGCATAACGACATCAACCCGCACAACACAATATCAACAGTCGCCGTCTTGCGTCGCATTGACGCTCTATCTCGCCATTTTGGCACCCAGCGGTCGCAGGTCGATGCGCTCATTATTGCAGCAAGTGGCCTTATTGAACGAATGGTCAGGATCTTTGGAACAGATGCCGTGGCTGACATTACGTTATGAGCAGGTTTCCACGGTTCGTACTGAGTTACGACAGGCCAATAAGTCGCCTAATACCATCAACACAACCCTGGCAGCCATTCGAGGTGTCTTGAAATCTGGCTTTTTATCAGGCCACTTTCCGGCGCTGGAATGGCAACGCATACAAGTCATTGACCGCATTCCAGGAAAATCCTTGCCAGCAGGTCGTCATTTACGCACGACCGAGATCATGAGCACATTTAGACCACTTCATTGTATGACCGACGGCATATCAAAACACAGCGGAAATCGATGGCGAACTTTTGCTTTTGACTGCAAATCGTGCAGGAAAACTTGCGTGAAAACACCTTCGGTAAAATAGACAAGTAGTCATTCGGCAAAATAGGCAAATCGCCATTTTTACGGGAATTCTTTGTCAAATTAAGGTTAAAAACATTTTTTTTTATTTCGACGCATAACAGTTTGCCAAAAACACCGTAAAAACGGGGGGTAAACGCTATTTTTTGAAAACTGTAAATGAATTGCACCACTAACTATTGCGGTGCAGTTTATGTCACTAAAAAAACCAGAAGCATTCAATTACATCCTTCCAAGAATCATCCGCATCAGAGATGCACCGTTCTATCTCGGAATGGACAAAAACCGTTTTAACGCAGAAGTAAGGCCTTCGCTAACCGAGTTGAAAATCGGTACGCAGGGTGTTGCTTTTGATCGCCTTGAATTAGATGCCTGGGTCGACGACTTAATCATTCGGATCGGCAAACCCGGCACACGCAAACTGGAGAAAGAATCATGGGACGCAAAAAAACATCAGGCCTCGTCAAAAGGGGCGAACTCTGGCACATCGACAAAGTCATCAAAGGTCGACGCGTTTGCCAAAGCACTGGCACAAGTGACCAAGAAGAAGCCGAAAGCTTCCTCGCGCACTTAATGGAAGAAAATCGGCAGGCAACGGTTTATGGCGTTCGTCCGAAGAGAACCTTCAGAGAGGCGGCAACTAAATATTTATTGGAGTCACAAAAAGCCAGCCTTAAGGACGACGCTTTGCATCTACGGTTGCTAGATGAATATATTGGCGACATGCCCATAGAGTTGGTACACATGGGAACCTTACAAACCTATATCGAAATGCGCCGGACACAAGGTGTTAAGAGTAGGACCATCAACTATGCTTTACAGACCGTCAGACATATTTTAAATCTGGCGGCATTGGAATGGCGGGATGAATATGGCTTGACCTGGTTGGTAACTCCGCCGAAGATCAAGCTGCTTACTCAGCAAGATGCCAGGGAACCCTATCCAATGTCACGGGAGGAGCAAACTCGGTTGTTTAATGAGTTGCCTGAGCACTTGGTAAAGATGGCTGTATTTAAGGTGAATACCGGATGTAGAGAGCAAGAGGTTTGTTCATTACGCTGGGAATGGGAAGAACGCATTCCAGAACTCAACACCAGTATTTTTGTTATACCTGCCCATACCGTAAAAAACAGAACCCGGCGCGTGGTTATTTTAAATAGTGAGGCAAAGGCGGTGATTGACCAGCTACGGGGACAACATCCTGAATTTGTCTTTACCTATAAAGATCATCGCGTCCTGACTATGAATAATTCGGCGTGGCAGAAAGCGAGAAAACGTGTGGGTTTAACGCAAGTGAGAATTCATGACCTAAAGCATACTTTTGGGCGGCGCTTGAGGGCAGAGAATGTATCGTTTGAAGATCGGCAGGATTTATTGGGTCACAAGTCGAGCAGGATCACGACGCATTATTCGTCGGCGGAATTGGGGAATCTGATTGCGGCTGCCGAAAAGGTCTGCGTAATCAAAACACGCAAAAGTCACGCAACGTTTTAGACAGGCATAAAAAAAGGAAATCAAAGGCATTATAACCCATTGATTTCCTTTAGTATTCTTGGAGCTGGCGATGGGAATCGAACCCGCGACCGGCTGATTACAAATCAGCTGCTCTACCGACTGAGCTACACCAGCTAAGAAGCGAGTATTATACACAATAATTTTGCTTTGCCTAGTCCTTTTAAGGATTATTTTTGCTTTCTTCCTGGTTTATTTTTGTTGCCCGAATGGGGTTTGGTTTTTCCGCTACGATTATTGTCCAGTCCGGTATGTTTGGTTTTAAAGTATTGAGTTTTCTCAGGCGTTTCTAGCGTGCCTTTGGGCTGAAAGGTGGGAATCAAATGCTGTTTGCCATTGCCGATTAAATCGCTGCGACCCATGTCTTTTAATGCTTCGCGCAACAACGGCCAGTTCTTGGGGTCGTGATAACGCAGGAAGGCTTTGTGCAGACGGCGTTGCTTAAAGCTTTTGGGTATGGCGATGTCTTCAGCAAAGCGGCTGACTTTACGCAAGGTGTCTTTGCCGGAGTGATACATCGCGGTGGCGATAGACATCGGTGAAGGCAAGAATGCCTGCACCTGGTCGGCCCTGAAACCATTACGCTTTAGCCATAAAGCCAGATTAAGCATGTCGTTATCGGTAGTGCCGGGATGCGCGGCGATAAAGTAGGGGATCAGGTATTGTTCTTTGCCGGCTTCCTTGGAATACTGGTCAAACATTTCCTTGAAGCGGTCATAAGTACCCATGCCCGGCTTCATCATTTTGGATAGCACGCCTTGCTCGGTATGTTCCGGGGCGATTTTAAGATAGCCGCCGACATGATGGGTGACCAGTTCTTTGACATATTCCGGCGATTCTACGGCCAGATCGTAACGCAGGCCGGAGGCGATGAAGATTTTCTTAATGCCGGGCAAGGCTCGGGCTCTGCGATAGAGTTTAATCAGCGGCGTATGATCGGTATTCAAATTAGGACAAATGCCGGGGTAAACGCAGGAGGGCAAACGGCAAGCGGCTTCGATTTTTGGATCTTTGCAGGCCAGTCGATACATGTTGGCGGTAGGTCCGCCTAAATCTGAAATATGGCCGGTAAAAGCGGGAGAGGTGTCGCGGATGGCTTCAATTTCCTTGATGATCGAGTCTTCCGAGCGGCTTTGGATGATTCGTCCTTCATGCTCGGTGATTGAGCAGAAGGTGCAGCCGCCGAAACAGCCGCGCATGATGTTGACCGAATGCTGGATCATTTCAAAGGCGGGCACGTTGGCGTTGCCGTATTCTTTGTGCGGCACGCGGGAATAGGGCAAGTCGAACACGCCGTCCATTTCTTTGGTGGTCAGCGGAATCGGGGGCGGATTAATCCACACCTGCCGGGTTCCGTGCAGCTGAATCAACGGGCGCGCATTGCCGGGGTTGGTTTCGCCGTGCATGACGCGTGAGGCGTGGGCATACAGTATCGGGTCTTCTTTTACCGTTTCGTAGGCAGGCAGGCGGATAACGGTTTTTGAGCGCTGCTTTCTGAGCAACAATTTATCAAACTGAATGACTTTTTCGTCGGTCTCACTTTGTGCCGGTTTTTTATCGCACGCAGGCTGTTCCTGGTACGGGTCGATAGGCACCATTGCCGCGCCCGGTTTATCCACATCGGTGGAATCTTTAACCGCCCAGCCTTCCGGTATTTGTTTGACGAAATGCACTGTGCCGCGTATGCCTTTCAGCTCCGATATGACCTCGCCGTTGGCCAAACGGTGGGCGATTTCGACGACCTGGCGCTCGGCATTGCCGTAAACCAGCAGGTCGGCTTTGGAGTCGAGCAGCACCGATTTTCTAACCTTGTCCGACCAGTAATCATAATGCGCGATGCGTCGTAAACTGGCTTCGATGCCGCCGATGATGATAGGCACGTCTTTGTAAGCTTCGCGGCAGCGGTGCGAGTATACGTTGACCGCACGGTCAGGACGTTTACCCGCCGCGCCGTCCGGCGTATAGGCATCGTTGGAGCGGATTTTTTTGTCCGAGGTATAACGGTTGACCATGGAATCCATGTTGCCGCCGGTCACGCCAAAAAACAGATTGGGTCGACCCAGCTTGCCGAAATCCTTGGCGCTGGTCCAGTCGGGTTGGGAAATGATGCCCACCCTGAATCCCTGCGCTTCAAGCAGTCGTCCAATCAGCGCCATGCCGAAGCTCGGGTGATCGATGTAGGCATCGCCGGTCACCAGAATCACATCGCAGGCATCCCAGCCGAGTTCGTCCATTTCAGCCTTGCTCATCGGCAAAACAGGGGCGATGCCGAAGCGTTGCGCCCAGTATTTGCGATAACTAAAAAGGTTGGGTTCGGTTGCTAAGGCGGTAGACATTATTTTTGTATCGAGTTGTTGATGACGCTGGAATTGTGTTTGGCGAGCTCTTTTAAATAAGCGATAAATTCAATCTGGTAAAGTTGCTCAAGAATGATGGCCCGGGTTCTCAAATCTTTCATCGAATAAAGCGGGGCCTCTTTGTTAAAGGCTAGGCCGATAATATTGCCTCGATCTCTGACCGGAAGAAACAGAATCCGCCAATCGAAAGTTTGTCCCAGCCACAGGGCAACCTGCCGGAATAAAGGCTTGTTAACGCCACCCCAAAGATTGATGACCAGCATGCCGTCTTTTTTTAATAACATTTTGCAGGCATCAAAAAACGCATGATTGCAGATCGATGGCGCCATGCCTTCATGGTCGAACGCATCGATAAACATCAGGCTGTATTGTTCGCTTTGGCTCTCGGTGCGTTGGCGTACATATTCCGCACCGTCAGAGATGATCACTTTCAGGCGCGAGTCGAGAGGTAGGCCAAAATGACTGCGTGCTATTTTAACCACGCTTGCCCTGTATTCTATAGCTTTTAAACGGCATTCCGGGAAATGATGCAGTAAATGCTTGGTTAATGAGCCGCCGCCCAAGCCGATAATCAAGGCATCGTCATCGAGCGTGGGTTTGAATAACAGCCAGCTGGTCATGGCCTGCACATAATTTAGATGCAGTTTGTCCGGTTCGGCCAGCAGCATGCTGCTTTGCCGGGGAAACGAGCCGAAGTGCAGTGACCTTACACCATCCTGCTCGACAACCTCTAAAATGCCGTCGTCATCGTGGCTTTCGTGGATAACGCGGCCTTCATATCTATACATATAAGTGGTAATTTCTTAAAAGATCAGTAAACCATTATACCGGAGAATAAGATTTAACTTGTGTGTGTTGATTGGGTTACTGTCGGCGACATTCAGCGAATGTAGCGGAAAGGAAAGAAGCATAGCTTGATTTGTTGGGCGCAATATCGGGCCGATATTTGGGCGCGAGCGGAACATATATGACTCGATGCCCCTTTTTTGAGTGTGTTCCGCCGGCGCATGACGCTAATCAGCCATCTTGGCCGATTTTTGCAATAATCACTTTTAAATGTTGCTCGCTGTCCTGGTTCACGTGGTAACGAACACCAAATTTTAGCCAGATGACCTCGGCAATCATGACACTGTTCCATATCCCACAATGACATCCATTCTCTTCAGTTCCTGATGTTGTAAACTCAACCAATTGCTTTTTGCTGCGCTTTAGTCGGTTTTCCTTTGCGTCCACATCCTTGATAAATTTTCTGAAAGTCTATAGCAGGTGAAACGTACAGGGTGTTTTGTTAATAGTTTTATGCTTGCTGTTATCTTGGTCCCCCGAAATCTTGCGAACAAGGTAAAATAGCTCATCCGTATAATGTAACGCGAACCCACTTTTCAGTCCCATGCAGCCGGCATTTGTCCATTTAAGACTCCACACCGAATTCTCCCTGGTGGACGGGATCGTCAAAATCAAACCCTTGGTCAAGCGTCTGGCTGAGTTAAATATGCCTGCGGTTGCGGTCACCGAGCACGCCAACCTGTTCTCACTGGTCAAGTTTTATAAAGCGGCATTAGGGCAGGGCATCAAGGCGATAGCCGGTTCCGATGTGTTGATTTTTAATCCCGAAGACCCCGCAACGCCGTATCGTTTGACCTTGCTGGTCAACAATCACAAAGGTTACATCACGCTGACCGAGTTGATTTCAAAAGCTTATCAGGAAGGCCAGCATCAGGGTGTGCCGATGCTCCGGCAGGAGTGGATAGTCGCCAATCATAATGGCCTGATTGCGTTGTCCGGCGCGATGAGCGGTGATATAGGCAAGGCGCTGTTAGCCGAAAACCCTGATGCGGCCAAGCGGCTGGCGGAGTTTTGGGGCGGATTGTTTGAGCAAAGTTTTTACCTGGAATTGCAAAGGGTCGGCAAACCGGACGAGGAGCGCTATATCGCCGCCGTCGTCGAACTGGCGCTGGCAACCGGTTTGCCTGTGGTGGCGACTAACGATGTGCGCTTTGTTCATCGGCAGGATTTTGCTGCCCATGAAGTGCGGGTTTGCATCAATCAGAGCCGGGTGTTGGATGATAGCCGTCGCCCCAAGGATTACACCGATCAGCAATATTTACGTAGTGTTGAAGAAATGCAGGCGCTGTTTGCCGATATACCCGAGGCGTTGGAAAACACCGTAGAAATTGCCAAACGTTGCAACCTGAAGCTGACGCTGGGCAAAAATTTCCTGCCCGATTTTCCGGTACCCGAAGGCATGAATCTGGGCGAGTTTATGGCCGATGAATCCATGAAAGGCCTGGAGCAACGGTTGCTGCATTATCCGGCAGTGGGCAAGGGTACGGACGAGGAAAACCGGGGCGTTTATTATCAGCGCCTGGATTTTGAGTTGAAGATGATTACCCAGATGGGTTTTCCCGGTTATTTCATGATTGTTGCCGACTTTATCCAGTGGGCAAAAAATAATTTGATTCCAGTCGGGCCGGGACGGGGTTCGGGTGCGGGGTCGTTAGTGGCTTACGCACTTAAAATCACCGACCTTGATCCTATCGAATTCGACCTGCTGTTTGAGCGGTTTTTGAATCCCGAGCGGGTTTCGATGCCCGACTTTGACGTCGATTTCTGCATGGATCGCCGGGACGAGGTGATCGATTATGTCGCCCGTCATTACGGACGGGATCATGTGGCGCAGATTATCACTTACGGTTCGATGGCGGCGAAAGCGGTTATTCGCGATGTCGGCCGGGTGCTGGGTTTCGGCTACGGTTTCGTCGATAGATTGGCCAAGCTGATTCCGTTTGAAATCGGCATGACGCTGACCAAAGCGCTAAAAGACAGCCCTGAACTGAAACAGCTTTACGATACTGAGGAAGAAGTCAAGGCGCTGATCGATATGGCGCTGTCGCTGGAAGGCACGGCCAGGAACGCGGGAAAACACGCCGGCGGCGTGGTGATTTCGCCGACCAAGCTGACCGATTTTACGCCGCTGTACTGCGATCAGGACGGCAATAACCTGGTCACCCAGTTCGACAAGGACGATGTGGAAGCGGTCGGTCTGGTCAAGTTCGACTTTTTGGGACTGCGCACGCTGACCATTATCGATTGGGCATTGCAGGATATTAATGCCAAACACAAACAACAAGGCAAGCCGCTGGTTGATATAACGACCATTCCCCGGGATGACGCGGCTTCTTATAAGCTGTTGACCAACGCCCAGACCACCGCCGTGTTCCAGCTCGAATCGCGGGGCATGAAGGAGCTGATCAAGAAGCTGAAACCTGATTGTTTCGACGATATTATCGCGCTGGTGGCGCTGTTCCGTCCGGGACCGCTGGAATCGGGCATGGTCGACGATTACATCAACGTCAAGCACGGAGCCAAAGCCGAATATGCGCATCCGTTGCTGGTACCTATTTTAAAGCCCACCAACGGCGTTATTTTGTATCAGGAACAGGTGATGCAAATCGCCCGTGAAATGGCGTTATACACGCTGGGCGGGGCGGACATGCTGCGTCGGGCGATGGGTAAGAAAAAACCGGAGGAAATGGCCAAGGAGCGGGACAAATTTACCGTCGGTGCCATAGAAAATCAGGTCGATGAAACTATAGCGACCTATGTGTTCGATTTGATGGAAAAATTTGCCGGTTACGGTTTCAATAAATCGCATTCCGCCGCTTATGCGCTGGTTGCCTATCAAACTGCCTGGTTGAAAGCCCATTTTCCTGCCGAATTTATGGCGGCGGTGTTGTCCGCCGATATGGACAACACCGACAAGGTGGTGATCCTGATTGAAGAATGCAGGCAGATGAAGCTGGAAACGCTTCCGCCCACCATCAATGTTTCAAAATACAAATTCACCGTTAACGATGAAGGCCATATCGTTTACGGTTTGGGCGCGCTAAAGGGGGTGGGCGAGGCGGCCATCGAAGAAATGCTGATAGAGCGGGAAGAACATGGACTATTTTCCAGCTTGTACGATTTATGCAAACGGGTCGATTTGCGCAAATTCAACCGGCGGGTTTTAGAGGCGTTGATACGCGCCGGGGCTTTCGATGAATTCGATCAGAATAGGGCAGGCCATTTGGCAGAGCTGCCGACGGTGTTAAAAGTCGCCGAGCAACACGGAAAAATGGCGAAAACAGGCCAGAACGATTTGTTCGGTCTGGCCGTTAATGCCGAAAATATCGATGATGCACATGCCTATTCCACTATGGTTGAGCCGTGGTCGGAAAATGAACGGCTGGCTGCGGAAAAGCTGGTTCTGGGTTTGTTTTTGACCGGGCATCCGATCAACCAATACGAGGCTGAATTAAGGCAGTTTACCAACGGAACCATAGAGTCGCTGCTGGCCAATGTGGAGCGATCCAAAAGCAGGAAGATGGAGGCCCGAACGGCCGGTTTGGTTGTCGAAGTGCGCACTCGGCAGACCAAGAGCGGTAAAACCATGGGATTTGCGACCATTGACGATCGAACCGGCAGACTTGAAATTGCGGCTTTTGGCGATGTCTACGAAAAATACCGGGGCATTTTCTCCCGGGACAGTCTGTTGATTGCCGAAGGGGCGTTGGGTGTTGACGATTATTTGGGGACGCTACGCTTAACGGTAGAGAAACTGTACAGCATGGAGCAGGCCAGGGAGGTTTTTGCTAGAGGGATTCAATTGGTGTGGCATGCGGCAGGCAATGAGTATGAAGATCATGACTATGTTACGAAGCTGATGGCTGCTCTGGAGCCTTTTAAGGGGGGCGGCTGTCCTGTGAGTATCAGTTATACCTCAACGGTTGCCAAAGCAAATCTGCAATTGGGTGATGAGTGGCGCGTCCATCCAACCGATGAATTGGTTGTGCGATTGAGAGCGTTGTCGGGGAGCGAGTCTGTAGAAGTTAAGTACAGGTGAGTATGAGGGTTAAAGTCGAAAGCATGAAGACTTGGGGGTATTTATCCTGCTTTTTTTCGTGAATTTCACGTCTTCGTGGTGAGTTAATGCGGTTGGTGAGCAAAACATCGTTGCCCACCAACCACTCCAATCCTCGGTTTGTTATTCCGTTTCTTGTTTGACTACTTCGGCCGGTTTTGGTGCGGGTTGTTCAACAACCGGCTTTGGCGCCGGTGCCGATTCAACAGCGGGAGCCGCCGGTTTTGGCGCAGGTTCAACCAGTTTGGATGCCGGTGCGGGTTCAGCAATAGGCGCCGGTCTTGGCGTGCCTGATCCCTGATTGTCGCTGTTAACCTGGCTAGGGACATTAGCCGGGGACTCTGGGAGTTCGGTTCTTTCCGCTCTTTCTGCAAAGTCATTGTCATAAGAACGGACTTGAGCCGGACGTGACTCGTCGTTGCTTACGCTGGATACGTCATTTGTGGAATTTGAATCGCCATCTGCCTCAGGTTTTTTGTAGTTGGGGTTGCGCGGTCTTCTGCGATTCGGTCCTCTTCTGGTGTTGTTTCTTTTGGGTTGATCTCCAGTAGTGGCGGCAACAGGAGAAACAAGTTCCGGTGCAGTCGAAATAACCTCGTTAATTTCAACAGCTTCACTTTTAATCTGCTCGGTTTTTGGCGCAGGTAGATTGGCCGGGTCGAGATTGCGTTTTACGTTCCTGCCTTGGCCGCGCGGAGCACGGTTAGGGCGCGGTTCGTCCGGATTTTGTTCCGGTTTTAGTTTGGGGGTTTTCCGTTGTTCAGGCGCTTGAACTTGCTCTGATTTTGGATTTTGATCGCGCCCTTGTCCGCGTCCACGCCCGCGCCCGCGTCCTCTTTCCTGGGTTTGTCCCTGGCCTTGTCTGTTGCCTCTGTTTTTGTTCTGTTGACTCTCGTCAACCGGCTTGGTTCTTTCAGTGGTTTGAACTGCTGCCGTTACCCTTGCTTTAGGCTCTGTACTGGCGCCGGGGCCTACAAGTTTCTGCCAGAAACGTTGAATCAGGCTGGCTGATTCGTTTTTGTTTTGCACCGGGGCCGGAGAATCATGCAGGAATTCTTTGACTGCGGCCTTTGTCGCGCTCGGTTTTATTTGCTGGGCAAATTCAGGGATAGTGATATCTTCTGTTTTTATCTGTAAGTAACTGGCTTTGCTATCGCCGGACTCTTTTTCCTTGATGCGCTCAATGTCATAAGCCGGTGTTTCCAAATGCTTGCTGGGCAGGATCACAATGCCGACTTTCAGCCGGTGTTCAATTTGCTCGATGGCGCTGCGTTTCTCATTTAACAGAAAAGTCGCGCACTCAATGGGTAAGTGAGCAATCACTTTTTCCGTGCCTTTCTTCATCGCTTCTTCTTCAAGAATACGCAGTACGGAAAGTGCGACCGATTCTACGTTGCGAATCGTACCCTGACCTTTGCAACGCGGACATGGCAGTTGAGTAGAATCGCCCAGCGATGGACGCATTCTTTGTCTGGACATTTCCAGTAGCCCGAAACGCGAGATGCGGCTGGTCTGGATGCGGGCACGGTCGATTTTGAGTGCGTCGCGTAGTTGATTTTCAACGGTTTTCTGGTTCTTATTGGACATCATGTCGATGAAATCGATAACAAACAGGCCGCCCAAATCGCGCAGTCTCAACTGGCGGGCAATTTCATCTGCCGCTTCCAGGTTGGTATTTAGCGCGGTTTCTTCAATGTCGCTGCCTTTGGTGGCGCGCGCCGAATTGATGTCGATTGAGGTTAACGCTTCGGTATGATCGATAACCAGTGATCCGCCGGACGGTAGGGAAACTTCCCGGCCATAAGCCACTTCAATCTGGGATTCAATCTGGTAACGGTTAAACAAGGGGACGGCATCTTGATACAGTTTTGCCTTGGGCAAAAAGTGCGGCATGACTTGCTTTAAGAAGTTTTGCACCAGGATGAAGGCTTCTTCATTGTCGATCAAAATCTCGTCAATATTGCCGCGCAAGTGGTCGCGCAAGGCTCTGATGATCACGTTGCTTTCCTGAAAGACCAGAAATGGTGCTGAATTTTCGCTTGAAGAGCGCTCTATAGCTTCCCAGAGTTGCAGTAAATAATTTAAGTCCCATTGCAATTCTTCGGCATTTTTGCCGCATCCTGCCGTTCTAACAATGAGTCCCATGCTTTCAGGAATCTCAAGCGCTTCCATGACTTCACGCAGATCGCTACGGGTTTCGCCTTCGATGCGCCGTGAAATTCCACCTGCTTTGGGGTTGTTGGGCATCAACACCAGATAGGTGCCGGCCAGGCTGATATAGGTGGTTAAAGCTGCGCCTTTATTGCCGCGTTCTTCTTTTTCAATCTGAACAACGATTTCCTGACCTTCTTTAATCAGGTCTTTTATGGCTGGACGACGACCGTCGTTTTCGACGCCATCTTGCAGGTGACGGTAGAGCGGAGAGATTTCTTTAAAAGGTAAAAAGCCGTGTTTTTCAGCGCCATAGTTGATAAAGGCAGCTTCTAAGCTGGGTTCTACGTGGGTTACTATCCCTTTGTAAATGTTGGACTTTTTTTGTTCTTTTGAAGGTACTTCTATGTCAAAATCATATAGTTTTTGACCGTCTACCAAAGCGACTCGCAGTTCTTCTGGCTGCGTAGCGTTGATAAGCATTCTTTTCATTCAATATTCCTTGTTGTTTCCTGCTCCACGGTCAGATTTTACTGAACAGACTGGTTTGGGTAATCGTGTTTGTGTAGGTCAGGCGATTAAAGTCGCTTCTACATAACTTAGTTTTTACGGTTTTAATATTCCGTTTCTGCGTGTTGTAATGGGTATCCCGATCTTCACTTAAGTGAAGGCCCTGGATAGATGCACGAACAGAGTCTAAGCAAATAAATATTCTTTTTTCAGTCTTGGTTGTAAATTCCGTCTTAAACAGGAGTTATAAATCGTTCGTCTAGGGTCGAACGATGAACCCGAAAATCTTACAATGATGAGTCAACGTGGTTAGTAACCGCTACGTTAATCAGCATTGAATAGTGCTCCAAGGCAGTTTTGTTAATGAAACTGTAGAGCAATAGTATGTTTTTACTATTAAAAACTTGCTTAATATAGCAATCTTATTGCTATACATCAATTTAAAGAATCAATCATAACAAGATACTGGTATTATTTACACGATGAATAGTGAAGAAAAAAGCGTAACACCCAAAGTCCAACTGGTCGAAATCACCGAAGATATGTGCGATCAACGCTTGGATAATTTTTTAATTGCCCGTTTGAAGGGCGTGCCTAAAAGCCGAATTTACCGGATCGTTCGTAAAGGTGAGGTGAGGGTCAATAAAGGTCGTGTCGATGTTAAATACCGTCTGCTTGCAGGCGATATAGTCAGAATTCCTCCGGTTAGAATAGCAGAACGTAGCGAAGAATCTTATGTTCCGCAGGGTTTGCAAGCCGCATTGGAACAGGGCATTTTGTTTGAAGATGAGGGTTTCCTGGTCGTCAACAAACCGGCCGGTTTTGCCGTGCACGGTGGCAGCGGCGTGAGTTCCGGCATTATCGAAGGACTGCGCCTGATCAGACCCGAAGCGCATTTTTTAGAGCTGGTGCATCGACTCGATAAAGATACCTCCGGCTGTCTGATGATTGCTAAAAAACGCAGCGCGCTGAAACTGTTGCATGAACTGTTTCGGGAGAATCATATTCATAAAACCTATCTGGCTTTGCTGGCCGGGCAATGGGCGAGGAAAAAGCTGATTGTCAACGCACCCTTGCTAAAAAATGTCAGCAAAGGCGGTGAACGCATGGTAGTCATCAGTCAAGCCGGAAAAGAGGCTGAGACGCTGTTTCGGCGCTTGAAAACATTTGCGGATTCGACGTTGGTTGAGGCTTCGCCAAAAACCGGGCGTACCCATCAAATCCGTGTACACGCCGCCAGTCTTGGGCATCCCATCGTCGGTGACGACCGTTACGGGCGAGATGACATTAACCGCGGATTTAAAGGTCGAGGCTACAAGCGCATGTTTCTGCATGCGGAAAAGTTAAAGTTTCAGCACCCTGTTACCGGTGAGCCGCTAACCATTTTGGCTCCTTTACCTAAGCAACTGGAAGATTTGTTAAGACATGAAGAACAGATTTGATTTAATCATCTTTGATTGGGACGGCACTCTGATTGATTCGATAGACTGGATCGTAAACTGCCTGCAAGCAGCGGCAAAGCAGTGTGATTGCGCTATTCCTGAGTCCCAGGCGGCAAGAGATGTGATAGGCCTGAGTATCGCCAACGCCTGTAGTCAGCTATTTCCCGGCGTCGATCAGCAAACGCTGACGCGATTGACGGCCTGTTACCAGCAAGCTTATTCGTCCAGACAGCTCAGCAGGGAAGATTTGTTTCCCGGCGTTTACGAAATGTTGGTGGAACTTAAACAATCAGGTTATCGACTGGCTGTGGCTACCGGTAAAACCAGGGCAGGTTTGCAGCAAGCATTACAGGCGACAGACACGGAAGCGTTGTTTTGCATCACCCGTTGTTCCGATGAGACCGCCTCTAAACCGGATCCGCTGATGTTGCATCAGATTATGCAGCATACTAATGCAGCGAATGACCGGAGTTTAATGGTGGGTGATTCCAGCCATGACTTGCAAATGGCGATGAATGCCCAAATATCGTCGATAGCGGTGTCGTGCGGAGCGCATCCGGAAGACCTATTGCAACAATACAGTCCGTTGATGTGTTTACAGCAGCCGACAGAATTACTGAATATTATTAGAGGTTAACAAGGTATGGATAATCAGAACAAACCAGAGATTATACGCGAATGCGGTTGGGAGCGAGAAGTCATTGAAAAACTGGCGCTGGCCGCAGTCACCGAGCAAACCAGAGCAAGACGGTGGGGGGTTTTTTTTAAGAGCTTGATGTTCGTGTACTTGATTGCCATATTCGGTGTGGCGATGTATCCAAAGTTGAGTAAGGATATTGGTGGTGACAGCAAGAATCATACCGCCGTTATCGATGTGGTCGGCATGATTGCTGAGGATAAGCAGGCCAATGCAGACAGCATTATTGGAAGTTTGAGAGATGCGGTCAAAGACGAGCACACCAAGGGCATTATCCTGCATGCCAATTCACCGGGCGGCAGTCCCGTGCAGTCTTCTTATATATACGAGGAAATCAGGAAGATAAAAAAAGAACATCCTAGTCTGCCGATTTATGCCGTGGTTAGCGATATTTGTGCATCAGGTTGCTACTTTGTTGTATCGGCCAGCGACAAAATTTTTGTGAATCCTTCCAGTTTGGTTGGATCAATAGGTGTATTGATGGATGGTTTCGGTTTTGTCGACGTCATGCAAAAGCTGGGAGTAGAGCGCAGATTGTTCACAGCGGGCACACATAAAGCCATGCTCGATCCTTTTTCGCCGTCTAAAGAAGAAGAAACGAAGTATATACAAAGCCTGTTAAATCAAGTGCATCAGCAATTTATCAGCGCAGTTAAAGCCGGTCGCGGCGACCGGCTTAAAGAAAATCCAGACATGTTTTCAGGCTTGGTCTGGACCGGTGAAGAAGGCGTGAAGCAGGGCATAGTTGACGGCGTTGGCAACCAGGATTATGTTGCCAAAGAATTGATTGGCGCCGATAAATTGGTTGATTTTAGCAGGCAGGAACATTTTCTGGATAAAATTACAGGCAAGTTGGGCGCATCTTTCGGGCAAGCCATCGGCAGCATGGTTCAGGGTTTGTCGTTACGTTAATGGTTCAGTGCCGATTCAGCCTGATAGGTTAAAATTCTTTTCGCTCGATAGAATAGATATTTATTCACTACCACGAAGGGCACGAAGAAAAATAGTCGCTTCGTGGTAGTGAAAATATTAAAAGATTTTAGTTAATTACCTAAGCTCTGGATTGCTCATGAGAAATTTGCTTAAAGCCGTTGTAGTCGCCTTGATATTTTCCAGTAGCTGTTTTGCAGAAAATAATTTGCAGGCTTACATCAGTTTGGACGAGGCTACCAAACAAATAATCGAAGGTACTTATAACAAGGTGCTGGGTGCGCAAACAGAGATTATCGATGGCCAAGAAGTCCATATCATTAAAGTTCTAACACCGGATGGTCGTATCAAATATTACAAAATTGATGCCCAAACCGGTCAATTAGTCAGTTAATCTCGGCAGACGAAAAACATGCGTATTCTAGTTGTTGAAGATGAAATAAAGCTCTGCGAACAGATTCAGCAGTTCTTTGCCGATAAAGGTTTTGCCGTTGATACCGCAAATACCGGTCGTGACGGTTATTACATGGGCAAGGAATATCCGATTGATGCGGCGGTGGTCGACATTGGCTTACCCGATTTTTCCGGCATTGAATTGATTCAGCGCTTACGCAAAGACAACGTCACCATCCCCATTCTGATTTTAACTGCCCGCAGCCGTTGGCAGGAAAAAGTAGAAGGACTGGAAGCGGGCGCGGATGATTATCTGGTCAAACCTTTTCATTATGAAGAGTTGCTGGCCAGAATTAACGCCTTGATACGGCGCTCAGCCGGGGTGGCTCATCCGGTACTAAGCCATGACAATATTGAATTGGATACCGTGGCTCAGGAAGTCACCGTGTCCGGCACCAAACTGGAATTAACCGCTTACGAATACAAGGTGTTGGAGTACCTGATGTTTCGCAAGGGCGAAGTTATTTCAAAATCCGTGTTGACTGCACATATCTATGATGAAGACTTTGAACGCGACAGCAATGTACTTGAGGTTTTTATCGGTCGTTTGAGAAAGAAGCTCGATCCCGATGGCACACGTAAACCGATTGAAACCTTGCGTGGACGAGGTTATATCATTCATGGTCAGCGCGATTGATTTGATACTCAAATCTGAATGCAAGTTAAATCATTAACCTTTCGATTGTTGGTTTCCGCAGGCCTTGTGCTTGCCGCATTTTTCGCCTTGGCTTCGGTGGTGCTTGAACAGGGCTTTCGAAAGAGTGCCGAACAAGCCTTGAAAGAAAAGCTACAGGTTCATGTGTACTCGCTGTTATCGTCCGCCGAGCTTAAAAACTTCGGCGATTTAACGATGCCGACCTATTTGCCGGAGCCGCGCTTTGCAACTCCTGGTTCCGGCCTGTACGGCTTTATACATTTGGTCAATAAAGATCTAATTTGGCATTCGCCATCGGCTATTGGCCTTGATGTCATTCCTCCCCCGGAACTCATCCCCGGAAATTTTGAATTCTTGTTAACCGAGCAGGGTCGTTACACACTGCATTACGCCGTCATCTGGAAAAACAAGATCGGTGATGAGCGCGAATACATCTTTACCGTGACTGAAGACGCTCAGTTTGTCAGTAATGAGGTGGAGCGGTTTAGAAAAACCTTAAGAATCTGGTTGCTGGCATTAGGCGTGGTTTTGATGTTTATCCAGCTGGCCTTATTACGCTGGGGATTGAAGCCTTTGCGGGTTATCGTAAAGGATCTTGAGGCGATAGAAAAAGGGCGAAAAATCCATTTAGACGGGAACTATGCGACGGAGTTGGAAGGTCTAGCCGGAAACATTAACGCCTTCATCAACAGCGAACGGGCGCATCTGAAGCGTTATCGTAATGCCTTGGCGGACTTGGCGCACAGCCTGAAAACGCCGCTGTCGATAATGCGCGGCTGTGCCGAGTCTTTCAGTGTTAATAAGGAGACGGTAAAAGAACAAATTTTCCGTATGGATGAAATCGTCGAATATCAATTACAGCGGGCGGCGGCCAAAGGCGAGTATAAAACGACCGGAACCGTCGATTTATCGGTGATCATAAAAAAAATAAGCGCATCGCTGGCTAAGGTTTATATCGATAAAAACATCCTATTCGATATGGCTGTGCTGGAACAAGGTCTGGTTTGTTATGAAGAAGGCGATTTGTATGAAATAGCCGGGAATCTGATGGATAACGCCTGCAAGTGGTGCAAGCACACAGTAAAAATCAGCAGCATCTCCCTAAATCAACGTAAAGGCAGGCGGAATTATGCGGTATTGTTGCAGATTGAAGACGACGGTCCCGGAATTCCGGATGGAAAATTGGCTGAAATTTTAAAAAGAGGTGTCAGAGCCGATGAAAATATCCACGGGCACGGTATCGGCATGGCCGTCGTTTATGAATTGGTCGGACTGTTGGGCGGCGTGTTGGAAGGTAAAAAGAGCGAAACGCTGGGCGGAATGAAATGGAATGTTTATTTGCCTTAATCGCTTATGACACTTGCTTCAGCATCCCCATCCCATTGGGCTTTTTAACCACTTGCAGTTGGGCTTTAAAGCGTTTTTGGATGCCTTCAACATGAGAAATAACGCCGACGGTTTTGCCGTGGGTTTGCAAGCTTTCCAAGGTGCTGATGACCGTGTATAGCGTTTCAGCGTCCAGGCTACCAAAGCCTTCATCGAGAAATAACGAATCCACGGACTTGCCGTTATTGGCCAGTTCCGAAAGTCCCAGCGCCAGCGACAGGCTCACCACAAAACTCTCTCCGCCGGATAAAGTCTTGGGCAGTCGTCGTGCATTGCCCTGAAAAGTATCCTCAATTTCCAATGCCAAACCTTGTTCGCTGGGTATTTGCCGCAGATAATAACGGCCGCTGATTTTTTCCAGCACGGCATTGGTTTGGGATAATAGCTGATCGGCTACCCGTTGTTGAACCCGACGACGAAAAGCCATGCCACTTTCCTCGGCTATTTGAGTGGCCTCGGCGTTGCTCAGTCGGGTGATTTCTTGTTGATCCTGCAATTGTGCCCGTATCGCATCGGCCTTTTGTTTAAGTTGGTTTTGTTCTTTCAGCAGCCGCTCCAGGCGCTGCGCTTCCAGATTGGCTATCTCCAGTTGCTCTCTTACGTTCTTTAGTTGCACGTCCAGTTGTTCCGGACTTGATTCCGTTGCAACCGGCATATTTTCAACGTCCAACTCAAGCCGGCTGTTTTCCAGTTCTACGGTTCTGGCGTCGATTTCCTGCTCCAGTTCTGCCAGGTGCCGTTCAAGTTCCGGCTGGTGTTGCAGCAGCTCCAATATTTCAGTTAGATGATGCAGACTGGTAAATTGCGTGCCCTGTATTTTGTCTTGCAACGCCTGTTTTAGCACGCCGAGCTCGGTTTCCTGACCGGCAATAAGCTGCTCCTTGTCGGCAATCAGTTTTTGTTTTTCAATCAATGCCAAATGCAGGCCGACGATTTCTTCGGATTGTAATTGATGGCTGTAATGCTTGAGTTTTTCATGGCATGCCGTTATTTCAACTTGGCAATGCGCCGCTTTCGCCTTCAATGCTTTCAGTTCGTCGGTTAAGCTTTTTTGACGTAGAACATAGCCTTGATAATCCTGCCTTCGCGCATTCAGTCGGTCAAACAAGGCATCCTCTTTACCCCTGGCGGGCATTTTTTCGCCCAATATGGCCAATTGTGCAAGCACTTGTTCGGCCAGTTGTTGTTCTTCCTGCTGGCGGGTAGCCAATGCGGCGTCGTAATCGATTTCTTCCTGTGGGCGCTCCCGCCATTCGGCATCCAGTTGCAGAGTGTTTAGCTGCAAACGTTCAACGGTAGCTTCGCCTTTGGCGATCAAGGCTTTTAATCGTTCGATACTGGCCAGTTTTTTTCGATAGCTGGCGACCACGTTGGTGATGGTTGTTAATTTATCTATTTCAGCCGTTAACAGGCGTTTGATCAAACGTAATTTAGTGATACTTAGATCTTCACTTGCCGTGTTCAGTCGGTTGCTCAAGGTTAACCATTGGGATCTGATCTTCAGCAGTTGTGTCTGATTAGCCTGGTTTTTTTCTACCTGTTTTTGCGTTGTTTTAATCTGCTGAGCGAGTTTGCCGCTAGCTAGTGTTAAAGCCTTTAATTTTGCCTTCTGATCCGTCAACGCCTGTTGAGAATTGGCTTCTTTCGGCGGATGCTTGATATAAGGATGCTCCAAAGCACCGCATAAAAAGCAAGGTTCGCCATCGTCAAGATACTGTCGGTCTGCGGCCATTTTTTTAAGCAAGGCTTCACGAAAAACGGCCGTTTCCAAGGTGAGTCTAATATTGTCTTCCCGGCTTATTTCCTGTTTTAACGCGACAAGTTCGGATTCCAGCTCCTCTATGTCATGATTCGGCTGGTCTTTACGGCCAAATATACGGAAAAAACTAAAGCCGCTTTGAGACAGTTTTTGATTAGCCACGCTCAGACTATAGAATTCCCGGAAATCCTTAACCCGCTCTTGCTGATCTTGCTGAAACTCCTCAAGTTCAGCCAGATTTTTGCCCTGTGCCAGTTCATCCAGTGCCTTTTCTGCCAGCGGCAACTGGCGAGTTAATTCAGCAATTCTTTTGTTTTCCTGCGCAAGGGCAGATTGGTTGTTTTTCAGTGATGAAGTTGTGTTTTTGGACCACTGAATGAATGCTTTTTGTTTTTGTTTTAGCTCGACCAGTTCTGCTCGGAGGTTTTTTAATCGGCCTGTTTCGGGGAAATTAGCCAGCAAAGATTCGTCTGCGGCATGATCTTCCAGCCATTGTGACACGGTACCAAGAACCGATGTTTTCTGGTCAATCTGCATACCTAAAGATTGCCATAAGTCCGATTCCGACTGTTGCTGCGTACTAAGTTGACCGATCTGGGTTCTGATCTGGGTTATCGTTTGTCCCTGTTCGGTAAGCGATTTATCGGGCAAGCCTTCCGGAGCCGATTGATCTGCACCGATGCGCTGCTGTATCTGCTTAAGTTCGCCACGAAAGTCCGCCAGTGTTGCTTTGCCCTGATGAATCTCGTGATTTTTTTCCTTAATAAGCTGCGCATCATCCTTAAAAAGCAACGCGTCTTGAGCCGTAGCCAGTTGATCCAGTTGCTGCTGCTCACTTTCGGCCAGTGATTGGGTTTGCTGTAGGGTTTTTTCCTGATCGGCAATCCGGCTTTGCAGGGATAACACATTTTTCAGTGACGCTTGCTGCTGCTTTAGCTGGTTTTGCTGTTCCCTCAACTCGGATGCTTGGTCGATAAAATCGGCCAAATCCTGTTCGCAGGCTTCCTGCTTTTCCGGCTCCATGATCGGTATAATCGACAAATCCTGGGTTAAATAATCCAGGCGTTGTTGCGCCTCGGCGGCCTTATTATGCACTTCCTTTTTATAGTCGGAATAAATGTCCGCGCTGATGATTTTTTCCAGAATATCCATGCGCTCACTGTCCAGCGCATTCAGAAATGCGGCAAAATCGCCCTGAGCCAGCAGTATCGAACGGGTAAAGTTACGAAAATTCATCCCGGTAATTTCGATGATCCGCGCACAAACCTGTTGGGATGTAGTCGCCAGCACTTGGTCGTCGCTCAAACGGATCAGCTTCATTTCAGGTGGCATTAACTCGCCCTCGGGATTCGCATCATGCCGTTGCGCATGCCAACTGGACCGGTATTTCACCTTGTCCACAACAAATTCAATCTCCGAGTAACACTCAGTCGTGTGTTGGGTCATCACGTGTTTGGCAGGGCGATCAAAACGAAAAGTCTCGCCATACAAGCCCAGCGTAATCGCATCTAAAACACTGGATTTCCCCGATCCGTTAGGGCCGGTAATCGCAAAAACCCCGGTATCTGAAAAGGGCGCTTGTTCAAAATCAATCCGGCTCTCGCCTTCCAATGAGTTGATATTTTTAAAATGAATATTGAGTATTTTCATTGGCTGAGACGACTTTGCTTGGTAACGGCTGGGGATTTTCGAATGAAACATTATAACGCTGTCTGATGATTTTTTCTCAACCTATAAGATAGCGTGTGACTGGTGGAAAATATGATCCATAAAACAGCCGGTTATATAGAAATGTTTGAAAAAGCAGAGGAAAAATCATGACGGTTGACACCTTGAAATTGAAATATTCATTTATAGTTGGCAGGTGAGTACACGCGTCGAAAAATGTCTCCAGAGGTTTGAGCGCTCCATTCACCATGATTTTTCCGGGTAAAATAAAACATCTGCTAAAATGACTCAAGGAGGAAACTTAATGCTGAAAAAAACTTTACGCTGGTTGCTGACCTTGGTTTACAAGGTTGAAGTCAAAGGCCTGGACAACTACAAAAAGGCCGGGAAACGTGTGCTGATTATATCCAATCACACGTCCTTTCTGGATCCGTTACTGCTGGGCGTATTTTTACCCGATGACATCACTTTTGCGATCAACACCCAGATTTCCGAGCGCTGGTGGTTAAAGCCTTTTCTGAGGCTATCCCGCGTATTTCCAATGGATCCGACTCATCCTTTATCACTGAAGGATTTGATTCATCATTTGCAGACAGACACCCGCACCGTTATTTTCCCTGAAGGTCGCATTACCGTGACCGGTTCGTTAATGAAAGTTTACGACGGCACCGGCATGGTCGCCGATAAATCCGAAGCGGCGATACTGCCTGTGCGCATTCATGGCGCCGAATACACACATTTTTCCAGGCTGCGCAATATTGTCCGCTTGCGTTTATTTCCCAAAATTACCATTCAGATTTTACCTCATACCTTCGTTTCCCCGCCGCCAGAATTAAGGGGCAGAAACCGTCGCAAATACAGCGGACACATTTTGTCGGATATTATGACTGAAATGATGTTTGCCACCAGCCATTACCGGCAAACCATTTTCGCCAGTCTGCTTGAAGCGCGCAAAATACACGGCGGCAAGCATACTGTTGCCAAAGATCTGGAACGTATTCCATTATCCTATGATGATTTAATTACCCGCACCATTGCGATCGGCAATGCCTTAACGAAAATTACGGCCGCCTCGGAAAATGTCGGGATTTTTTTGCCCAATTCGACCAAAACGCTGTCGGTGGTTCTGGGCTTGCAACTTTATGGCCGGGTCCCGGCGATGTTGAATTATTCAACCGGTTCAGCCGGTATGATTTCCGCGTGCAACACCGCGCAAGTCAAAACCGTTTTAACGTCCCGCCGCTTTATAGAGTTGGGTAAGTTAGCCATGGAGGCCGAGCACTTGGGCGAACTGGTTAGGCTGGTTTATCTGGAAGATTTGGCCGATGGCCTGTCTAAATTGGACAAATTCCAGGCGCTGGTGCAAGGCAAAACCGCCAATATCTGGTACAAACACACCCAATACAACCCCGACAGTCCGGCGGTGGTTTTATTTACCTCCGGCTCTGAAGGCACGCCTAAAGGCGTGGTGCTGTCCCATGCCAACATCCTGTCCAACCTTAAGCAACTGGAAGCCCGGATTAATTTCACTGCCCAGGATGTGGTGCTGAACTTTCTGCCGATGTTTCATTCTTTCGGTTTTACCGTCGGCACGATGCTGCCGATATTGCATGGCATGACCACGTTTTTTTATCCGACCCCGCTGCATTATTCGATCATTCCCGAAATCGCTTATGAAATCAGCGCGACGATCATGTTCGGTACCAATACTTTCTTAGCCGGATATGCTAAAAAAGCTCACGCCTATGATTTTTTCAATATGCGTTATGTAGTTGCCGGTGCTGAAAAGTTGCAGGAAACCACCCGCCAAGTTTGGGCGGATAAATTCGGTATACGCATACTGGAAGGTTATGGCGCCACCGAAACCACGCCCATCACCTCTGTCAATACGCCGATGGACTTTAAAGCCGGCACCGTTGGCCGGTTTATGCCGTCTATGGACTACAAGCTGGAAGCTGTCGAAGGTATCGAAGAGGCGGGCAGGCTACACGTTCGCGGGCCCAATATCATGCAGGGTTATCTGCTGGCCGATAACCCGGGCAAGCTGATCCCGCCCCAATCAATTTATGGCGAAGGCTGGTATGACACCGGCGATATTGTCAATGTCGATAACGACGGTTTCATCAGCATACGCGGGCGCAGCAAGCGCTTTGCCAAAATCAGCGGCGAGATGGTCTCGTTAACCGCAGTCGAACAGTTGGCTTCCAATGCCTGGCCGGATGCGCATCACGCCGCAATCAGCCTGCCGGATGCAAAAAAAGGCGAACAGATTGTTCTGCTCACCACCCAAAAAGATGCGACTGTCGCTGACTTGGCAGCGGCCTCAATAGGCGTTGCCCCTATCGGCCTGCCCAAGAAAGTTTTGATCGTTGATGCGATTCCGGTGATGGCGACCGGTAAAACCAATTACCAGGCAGTGACCGAGCTGGCAGCCGGTAAAATATAAAATAGGCTAAAGGCTAAAAATTGAAAAAGTTCTTATTGCCTTAATTATGAACAAACAAATCTACCCGTTATTGATTGCCCAGTTTTTATCCGCCTTTGCCGATAACGCTATCTTGTTCACGGTGATTGCCATGGTGATGCAGTCCACACAGTTGGCCGGATGGTATGTTCCGGCTTTGCAAAGCGTGTTTCTGATTGCCTTCGTATTGCTTGCCCCATGGGTGGGCGGCTTTGCCGATCATCACTCCAAAGCCAGAGTATTAATTATTGCGAACTTGATTAAAGCGGCCGGTGCAGGATTATTGCTATTGCATATAGAGCCTCTGCTTGCTTATGGTGTTGTTGGCATCGGCGCGGCCATTTACAGTCCGGCAAAATACGGCATCCTGCCTGAGCTGGCGGGGCATGAATTCCTGGTCAAGGCGAATAGCTGGATTGAAGGCTCTACCATTTTGGCTATCCTATTGGGCATGATTATTGGCGCGAAGATGGCGGACTACTCTATACAATGGGCGCTGACAGGTACCATCATCCTCTTTATAATTTCCGCATTGACTACCCTGTTTTTACCGGTAAGCATTGCTAAAAAAACGGCTCCTACCGGTTCAAAAGTGCTGTTGTTTTGGCGGGAAATAGGCCTGTTTTTCACCACGCCGCGATCACGTTTCGCCATTCTTGGCGGCTCCTTGTTCTGGGCTGCTGCGGCAACCTTAAGAGTGATTATTGTTGCTTGGGCGCCGCTGGTTTTATTGTCAAAAAATGCAACCGAAATTGCCGAACTGACCTTATCCCTCGCTATCGGCATCATCGCCGGATCAGCACTGGTGCCAGGGTTAATTCCGCTGGAGCATTTACGCCGCGCCAGAATCCCTGCTTATTTAATGGCTCTATTTATTTTTGGACTGAGTCTGACAGACAGCATCTGGCCAGCAAGATTTACGCTGTTTTTTATAGGTATGATGGGCGGGATGTTTATCGTCCCCGTCAACGCCGCATTGCAGGAACTGGGACAGCAGAGTATCGGCAGCGGCAGCGCTGTTGCTCTCCAGGGATTTTTTCAGAATCTCACCATGCTGGTGGCGGTGGGCAGCTATACTTATGCTGCATCACAACATGTAGATCCTGTTATAGCCATGCTGAGTCTGGGTGTGCTGGTTTTTATGGCTACTTTTCTGGTATCGCTGCACCTGCCGAACAATCACTCTAAAGTTCTCCGTTGAATAATCCAAATTCCGTTGGGCCTGTTTGAACAGCAGTCATTAACCCGCACCATTCATTAGTGCTGCGGCTTTACCTCTGCCCTCATTGACTTTGGACAACAAAGCCAAGCCGATGATGAAAAACGCTAACGTCGACAGCAATGACATCCGGTGATCCCCGTTGCTCCAGTAATTGATTAGTCCGTAGCTCAATGGGCCTACTATGGCCGATAAACGATTGACGAATCCCCACAAACCTAAAAATTCTCCCGCCCGCTCAGTTGGCGAAAACTTACTGACTAAAGCTCGCCCGACAGCCTGGCTTGCCCCCATGGCCAGGCCAATAATATTTCCGGCTATCCACATAAGTGCAGGCGTGTCGGCAAATAAAGCCACTATCACCGCAACAATCCAGATGAGCAGCGTAATTGTCAGCGTGGGGACCGATCCCATTCGGTCTTGTAAATGCCCGCAAATAAAAGCGCCAACGGCGGCGGTCACATTAACAACCATAATCAGTACAACCAGTGACTGGGTATCAAAACCGATGACTTCCTGCGCATAAATCGCGGCCAAAACCACAACGGTGCTAACACCAGATTGGTACACGCCCAGTGTTATCAAAAACCAGAGCAGATCGCGAAAGCGGGCCGCTTCTTTAAATGTGTGTGCCAATCGGGCATAACTTATTTGTAGCCTGGACAGGCTCTGGTCCCAGGCAGCAGGTATCGCTCGCTCACGCAGCCATAGAAAGGTGGGGGCGGCCGCCAACGCAAAGATTGCAGCGGTGATTAGTAAGGTAACAGGAACAAAATGGGTTTCCGGCAAGTCGTGTTGCTTGGCCCAGGTGATGTAGGCCAGACAAATCCCTAATGTCAGCAGACCGCCAAAATAACCCAGACTCCAACCATAACCGGACATTCTGCCCATATTCTCCTCAGGCACAAGCTCCGGCAAAAATGCGGCAATCAGGTTTTCGCCGCTGGCAAACATGATGGCCGAAAGGGTAACCAGCACCATTCCCAGTCCTATATCACCTGGACCGACCAGTGCCAGCAAGGCTGTTGATGTTACGCAACCTGCCGAGGAAATCAGCAGAAAAAGTTTTTTGCAAGCCCGGTAATCGGCAATCGCACCTATCAACGGCCCGCTGATCATGACTATAAAATTAGCGAAACCAATAGCCAAAGACCAAAGCAGCGTCGATAAACCGGGTGTGACGCCTTGTGTAGCACCGGCAACCACACCAACAAAATAGGCGCTGAATATAGTAGTTTGCACGACGGTGGTATAACCGGAGTTGGCAAAATCATATAAAGCCCATGCCACCAATTCCTTACGCCCGGCCTTACCCATTAGTTGACTATTTCCATCAGCAGATGGTTTGTTCTGATTGCTATTCATATCCGGGAAGCTTATAAAAAACGTTAATAGTAGCCGCACTTAATATTAAGGGCGGAACATATTATTGTATTGTCCAAAAATGCCCTCCAAATTACAGCACTGGTGCCTGGATTATTACGCCGCGCCAGAATACCTGCTTATTTAATGGCTTTATTTATTTTGGGACTAAGTCTACCAGAGAACATTTGGCCAAGCTGGCTTATACTGTTATTTATAAGCATGATGGGTGGTATGTTTATCGTCAACGCCGCATTACAGGAATTGGGCAACAAAGTATCGGTAGCGGCAGGGCTGTAGCCCTGCAAGGTTTTTTTCAAAATCTTGCTATGCTATTGGCGGTTGGAAACTATACTTTTGCTGTAGCGCATAAGGTCGGTCCTGTACTTGCGATGCTTATATTGGGGATGTTGGTATTTGCTGCCACTTTTCTGGTATTGTTGCATCTGACTGATAATAAATAAAAATAATAAGCGGTTAACCGCTAAAAAGTGCGCTTTTTATAATAAATAAATAAGGAAGTCTAAATAAATGAAGCTGTTTGAACTTGGAAAAATCACCATGACTCCATCGGCTATTTCGATAATAGCCAGTTATAAGGTAGCCATTGGCGATTTGCTGGACAGGCATGAAAAAGGTGACTACGGGGAGGTTTCAGAGCTTGATTGGCGTGAAAACACGCTAGCATTACTGCCTGAATCGGTGGAAAGAATTATGTCTGTTTATAACATCGGCACCGAAAAATTATGGGTTATCACCGATCCGGATAGAAAGATAACAACACTCTTAACTGAGGAAGATTTTTAATAGTTCCCAGGCTGGGCGAGACTGTGGAAAAATGAATGAGTATGGCATAAAAAGCACTATTAACCGTGAAGCTCATGAAAGGCATCTAAGTCAATCAATTCATTAGATCTTCATGTCTTTCATGGTTATTTCCTCTATATCGGATGCTTTCACAGGCTCTGAGCGCTTGGGAATTAGCGTAGGCCGTGTTTAATCGGCGAATAAAATAGATGTTGCATTGGTAGCAAAGCTGCACATGACGATCGCCATCGTGGCTTTTTTATTAGCGTTGCTGATTTTTAGAAGGTAACGAACCCACCCAGCCGCCAATAAAGCTTTCCACCAGCAATGTAATGGTGTTTTCCACCTCGTCAATATCTTCGGCATTCTGCTTGCCGGTCAGGGACAAGGTGCAAATGCCGTGAACACCGTTCCAGAGTGCCCGTGCCGCCTGTTTGTGTTGTTGCGCTGAACAGTTAGGCGCAAGTTTTGCCAGCTGTGTTTTTATCTGACTAAAAACCTGATTGATTTTATCCTGATACCATTCGGGGATTTCGGCATCCTGTACAAAAATCATGCTCCAGCGGTTAAAGTTTCGGCTGGCAAATTGTAGATAAGCCTTGGTCAGTTCCGCTATATATTGCTCTGGAACAGAGTCGGGCACTTGCTGCAACCGCTCGCTAAGGTTGTCGACGGTATTCGCTTTAATGTGCATGACCAAATCGGCCACGTTATCAAACACCATATAGACGCTGCCGACCGTATAACCGATGTCCATCGCAACCCTGCGCACTGTTAACGCCGAATAGCCTTCATTGATGATGATGGTTTCTGCTGCATCCAGCACCATTTTCCTGATTTCTTCCGGACTGTGTTTGTTTCGTCTTGCCATGTTGCGCGCCTTTAGTTGAATTTCAGTTTATTGTTTTCTGCAAAGTACCGGATTAAAAAATCCACAAACGTCGCCAACTTGGTAGGCAGAAAACGTCTTTGCAGATAGGTGGCATAAATTTCCAGCGATGGAATACGAAAATCGGGCAAAATCTCCACCAACTTTCCTTGTTCCAAATAATTGACCACCGATAATTCAGGTGCCTGGGTTATGCCCATGCTTAACGCAGCCGCTTGACACAGAGCCCGGCCATTGTTCGAGGCAAAATGCCAATTCACTTTGATTTTAACTTCCTCGCCGTCGGCATTAAACACCCAGTAATCTTTATGTGGGGTATCCGTATAATGCAGGCAGCGATGCGAACTTAACTCGGCAATGGTTTGCGGTTCACCGTATTCGGCGATATAGCCCGGAGAAGCATAGGCGCACAATCGGGTTTGGGCAATTTTTCTGGCGACCACGCCCAAATCAAGCGTATCCGTCACCAGGATAGACAAATCGAAACTGCCTTCGCTTAAATTAACCCGGCTGTTGTGCAAGGTCATCAAAATCTTGACATCGGGATACTCGCGTTGATACGCGTCAATGGCAGGCACCATATAAAGTCCGCCAAAATCGATCGGCGCGCTGATTTTTAAAGTCCCTTTTACCTGACGACCCAGCTGCGAGGTGAATTCTTCCAGTTCGGAGAAATCATCGAGCAGCTGCTTGCTGCGATAATAGTAGATCTTGCCCGCTTCCGTCATGCTCAGTCGCCGTGTTGTCCGGTTTAATAAGGCAACCCCCAGCGATTCTTCCAGTTGAGCCATGTATTTGCTGATCATCATCGCCGAAAGATTCATTTCGCGGGCAACCGCCGTAAAAGTGCCTAACTCGACAATTCGGCAAAAGACCTGGGTATTATTCAATTTAGCCATATCCGCTCCTTTATAAACTCTGGGTTTATATTGTATAACCTATTTCGCTATTTGAAACTCTGCTTTATTGGAGTAGACTTTGTTGCGGAGATAGTAGTCTAATTGCCGCTTGGTCTTTTTCATTTCCCCTTAATGATTAGGATCAAGCGGTTTTTTTAGTGCCCAATAATAACAACGAGAGGTGTTTATGAGTAAAATTCTTAACGAAGTTTTAGCCGCAAACAGAGGCTATGTGAACGATTTCGGTGACAAAGGCGATTTGCCTATGCCTCCCGGAAGGCATTTTGCCATCCTGACCTGTATGGATGCCCGTTTGGATCCTGCCAAATATGCCGGTTTAGCCGAAGGTGATGCCCATGTCATTCGTAATGCCGGCGGCCGGGCCAGCGACGATGCGATCCGTTCTTTGGTTATCTCCTATAAATTATTGGGAACACGGGAATGGTTTGTCATTCATCATACTAATTGCGGTATGGAACTATTTAACGATGAGATCATGCGCGACTTGTTAGGCAACAGTTTAACAACCGCATCGCTGGACGAAAAAGGCCTGTGGTATGACACAGGTGAAGGGCCGGGTTCACACGAAGCTAAACATATAAACTGGCTGACCATTAAAGATCAAGAAGAAAGTGTGCTGGAAGATGTCATTCGCATTAAGAATCACCCTCTGGTTCCTTCCGACATCCCTGTTTACGGCTATATTTACGATACTAAATCAGGTCGGTTGATTGAAGTGCCTGCGGCCACAGAAGCCGGCAGCATCAGCTAGCAGCGATTCAACCATGCTCATGTCTTTTGATGTGAGCATGGTTTGATTCCCCCGCAGTACCCGTCAGTTGCAAGACTTGCGTCACCCTTATAAACGTCTAGAATCCGCTATTCAACCCCGAGTAAGGACACGAACTCACACTATGATCAGCCGTCAACAACTGAACGACTATTATCAGGCTCTGCTGCACCCCGAAACCTACGCCGACTATTGTCCTAACGGCTTGCAAATAGAAGGGGCTGAGCAGATCGAGCGTATCGCTTTTGCGGTGTCTGCAACCCGCGATTCGATTAATCAGGCGGTCGAAAACAAGGCCGATGCCTTGGTCGTTCATCACGGTTTGTTCTGGACATTTCATGGAGCCAAACCGTTGGTCGGCGCTTTCGGACAGCGGATTTTTCCGCTGGTAAAAAACAATATCAACCTGTTTGCTTATCATTTGCCGCTGGATGGACATCCTGAAATAGGCAATGCGGCGGCTTTGGGTCAACTGATCGATTGCAAGCAACAACAGCCGTTCGGCGATTACAAAGGCTCGGCGACCGGAGTTAAAGGCGTACTCGAACAGCCGCTAACCGCTGCCGTGCTGCAACAAAAACTGGAAACCGTGCTCAAACACAATGTCATATTGGCAACGCCGGATAACCACGCGTTGATCAGATCAATCGGCATCATCACCGGCGGAGCAAATAGCGAGTGGCGCTTGGCCGAAAAAGAACAGCTGGATGCTTATCTTACCGGCGAAATCAGCGAACACGACTGGCATGAAAGCCGGGAAGCCGGCCTACATATGTTTGCGGGCGGCCATAATGCCACCGAACGATTCGGCATTCAGGCGTTAATGGAAAAAACCCGGCAGCAATTTGCGGTGGCATGCTGTTTTATCGATAGCGAAAATCCGGCGTAGTGTGGAGTGCAGGCTTTGCCTGCAATTTATGCGACGTATTGCTAACGGGCAAGCAAAGCTTGCACTCCTGCTTATACGGAATAGTTTCAACATTTTTCCGTCTTACCGATAGAATAGGACATACAAAAAACTGCGAGTCTGAAACCATGACCGATAAGCGAGCAACAATCCCGCGCGCAACAGCCGAAAACAGCATTGCCATTTTAAGCCTACTCGGCATCGGCGGTTATCTGGTGATGCGCTATGGGCTTGATATAGGGCATCAGCTTTATACGTTTTCACTGAATACAGAGTTAAGCTCGGCGGCTGCCGAACTCTATCATGGGCAAGTCGTTGTTCCGATTGAACTGGTGTCTGTGCCTCTGCTTGCGGTGCTGGCGTTGGGCGGTATTCCGCTGGTTTACCAGCTGATCGTGAAATTGGGGCGAGGCGATTGGGGCGCGGATTTGCTGGCAGGCATATCGATAGTGACGGCGGTGTTGCTGGACGAATATCTGGCCGGCAGTCTGGTGGTGCTGATGCTGTCCGGCGGTGTGGTGCTGGAAGCCTATGCGGTGCGCAAAGCCTCTTCTGTGCTTGAGGCGCTGGCCAAGCGGATGCCGTCAGTCGCGCATAGAAAAGAGGGCGATCAACTTGCCGACATCACCACCGGGCAGGTTACTATCGGCGATACCTTGTTGATACTGCCGCATGAAATCTGCCCGGTTGACGGCACGGTACTGGAAGGCTCCAGCACCATGGATGAATCCTATCTGACCGGCGAGCCCTATATGATGTCGAAAGTCTGTGGTTCGCAGGTTATATCCGGGGCAATCAACGGCGATTCGGCATTAACCATACGCGCGGACAAGCTGGCTATCGATTCCCGCTATGCCAAGATCATGGAGGTGATGCAGTCGTCCGAACAATATCGGCCCAATATCAGGCGGCTGGGCGACCAATTGGGCGCGTTGTATGCGCCGCTGGCGGTGATCATTGCGTTGATTGCCTGGGGAATCAGCGGCGATGTGATCCGGTTTCTGTCCGTACTGGTCATCGCCACACCGTGCCCATTGCTGATCGGCATACCGGTCACCATCATCAGCTCGATTTCGCTGGCCGCGCGCCGGGAAATCATCATCAAGAATCCGGCGATACTGGAAACCATCGGCACCTGCCGCACGGCGATTTTTGACAAGACCGGCACCCTGACCTATGGTCGTCCCACGCTGACGGCGCTGATTCCCGCTCAAGCCTATAGCGAGCACGAGGTGTTAACCTTAATTGCCAGCCTGGAACGCTATTCCAAACACCCGCTCTCCCGCGCCATCGTGACAGCAGGGGAAAAAGCAGCCTTAGCTTTATTAAGCGTAAGCAATATCACCGAGTTGCCGGGGGAGGGGCTTAAAGGCAATGTGGACGGAAAAGGGCTTCAGATAACCAGTCGTAAAAAATTTGTCGAGCAGCACCCTGATGTCGCCGAGGCATTGCCGCCGGTTACCGGCGGTCTGGAATGCGTGGTGTTGATCGATGATGCCTATGCTGCGACCCTGCAATTTCGCGATGAGGTGCGCACCGACAGCTCGTCATTCATCAACCACCTGAAACCCAGTCATTTGTTTGAAAAGGTGATGCTGGTGTCCGGCGACCGGGAGTCGGAAGTGCGATTTCTGGCCGATCAGGTCGGTATTGAACACGTTTATTTCAGCCAGAGCCCCGAGCAGAAACTGGAGCTGGTGCGCGCTGAAACCAAAGCCGCAAAAACCGTGTATCTGGGCGATGGCATCAATGATGCGCCGGCGCTGACGGCCGCGACTATCGGCATAGCCTTCGGTCAGAACAGCGACATCACCGGCGAATCGGCGGATGCGGTGATCATGGACAGTTCGCTGTTAAAAGTCGATGAGCTGTTTCATATCGGCGAACGGATGCGTAAAATTGCGCTGCAAAGCGCGGTAGGCGGCATGGCGCTGAGTCTGATAGGCATGGCGTTTGCGGGACTGGGTTATTTGTCTCCGGTAGCCGGAGCCATAACCCAGGAAATCATCGATGTGCTTGCGGTATTGAACGCCTTGCGGGCGGCCATTCCTCCCAAAATGCTGTCGGATTTTTAAAAAAAGGAAGCCCAAATGCCCCATCATCCCGAAACACATAGGACTCATCGCACCGGCTGGCTGCGCGCGGCGGTGCTGGGCGCAAACGACGGCATCGTCTCCACGGCCAGTTTAATCGTAGGCATTGCCGCCTCCGATGCGACGCACAACGATATAGTCCTGGCCGGTGTTGCCGGCCTGGTTGCCGGGGCGATGTCGATGGCGGCGGGCGAATATGTATCGGTCAGCTCCCAAGCCGATACCGAACAGGCCGATTTAAAGCGTGAGCGCAAAGAATTGGATGAAGACGGGCATCATGAGCAAAAAGAGCTGGCAGCCATCTATGTATCGCGCGGACTCGATCCGCTACTGGCCGTGCAGGTTGCCGAGCAGTTAATGAATCATGACGCCTTGGGCGCACACGCCCGTGACGAACTGGGTATTTCTGCAACAGGCACAGCAAGACCGATACAGGCGGCGCTGACGTCGGCCGCCACTTTCGCCGTTGGCGCGGTGCTGCCTTTATTGATCGTCCTATTTGCGACGGATGCCGATTTAATCGCGCTGGTGTCATCCGCGTCATTGCTGTTTTTAACGCTGCTGGGCGTCCTGGCGGCCTATACCGGAGGTTCAGGCATCATCAAGGGAGCTTTTCGTGTCGCTTTCTGGGGCGCACTGGCTATGGGACTGACCGCAGCCGTCGGTTCCGTTTTTGGGACGGTCGTGTAGCGCATCGTGAATTGGCAGGTTTACATTATTCTTTGCACCGATGACACGCTGTATACCGGCATTACCGTTGATGTTGCCCGCCGCTTTAGTCAGCATGGCGACAAGCAAGGCGCTAAATATTTTCGCGGCAGGCAACCTAAACAGCTGCTTTATGTCGAGACCGGACATGACCGAAGCACGGCCAGTAAACGGGAAATCGTTATAAAAAAGCTGCCCAGGCTTGAAAAGTTTCAGTTGTTGGCTTCTGAGATAAATAAGGTGGGAGATTTTTCGCTATGAACATCACCAAAACGTAACCCCATCATGTATTCAAAACAACTATTCGATCAAGATTGCAGGCAGTGTCAACGGCTGGATGATTTTCTGTGTGAAGTTAAACAAAAACATCCCGGCTATCATGCGCGTCCGGTTGCACCGTTCGGCGATAGTGCGGTCCGATTACTGGTAGTCGGACTGGCGCCCGGCATGCATGGAGCCAATGCCACCGGCAGGCCGTTTACCGGCGACTACGCAGGGCTATTGCTGTATGAGGCGCTTTACGCGTTTGGCTACAGTAATCAAGCAACATCCGAGTCTCTGACCGACGGCTTGGTGCTTAACAACTGCCGTATTACCAATGCCGTTAAATGCCTGCCGCCGCAAAACAAACCGACTCCTGCCGAAATCAATCAGTGCAATGCTTATTTGGCCGCAGAATTAAAAACCTTGCCGGAACAGGCGGTCATATTGGCCTTGGGTTTGGTCTCTCATCAGGCAGTATTAAAAGCCTACGGCCTGAAACTGAGTAGCGCCAAATTTGCGCATAATGCCCAGCATACCTTGGTGGACGGTCGCACACTGGTGGATTCTTATCATAGCAGTCGCTATAACGTACAAACCAAGCGATTGACTAAGGAAATGTTTGCCGATGTTTTTCGTACCATTGACTCGCTGCTGGAATGATGCGCTGCCTTCGTCAGCACATCCCATGGATTAAGGATAAAAATAATTTATGGGGTAGAGGGTAAATCAATATTTTTTAAGGGCGTCAGTCTATTTTTCGGGTCGGGTCGCCCGTGGGAACTCCCCTCTCTGGCGCTTACAGAACCGTGCCACTGTTACGTTTTTTCATTACCTTATTCTGCTGCTTTGCGATACCAATAAGCAGCTTTGGTTTGGTCCTGCGTTACACCTTGACCCGATTGGTACTTAATGGCGCAACTGTATTGCGCATTCGAATTGCCTTGCTCTGCTGCTTTGAGATACCAAGAAAGCGCTTGGGTATAATCCTGTATTACACATTGGCCCAGTTCGTACATAACGCCTAATTTGAACTGAGCTTTTGCATCGCCTTGTTCTGCCAAGTGCTGATAAAGCGGCAAAGCTTCAGCATACCGGCCCTGGTCGTGCAAATCATGTGCACGTTGAAACATATCTTTTGCACTATTCGTGCTCGATGGAGGTGGCTGAGTGTATTCCTGTTGTGTGTCTTGTTTTTGATCATGCCGGTGTTCAGGCGCTTTGCCGGCTTCGCTGAATTGTGATTCTTCGCGCCGTTGCTTGGCTTTAGCTTCTTGCTCTCGAATCCAGGAGTTATGAGCTGCGCGCTTAGCCGGGTCTATTAATACGGCATAGGAAGCATTTACAAGTTTCATGACTCTTTCGGCTTCTTCGTTGTTACCCTGGAATTTATCGGGGTGAAAAGTTTGACAAAGGGCTTTATAGGCCGCTCTGATGACACTGGCGGGGGCGTCTTTTGTAACCTTTAGGTTATCGTAATGGGTTCGGGTCTTGACCATAAAACGTAATATTTTTCTGTGAGTGAAAGTCGTTAGGATTATAACTGTTTTCTGTTGTCGCATTAACCGCAAAAAAATGCATACTTCCGATATACGAATATGGCAACTGCAAGTTTCGTTAATAACGGACTAAGCCTCACCGTTGAATTCTGTTGTCTTAAATTACGGCTGTCCGCATACCAAACAAGGTCATTAAAACGGGCAAAGAAACAGCTCAAAATCTGAAAGAAAAGGGTGGGAGCGCTGCTAAGGTAAACCGCATCAATCACCATCGAGTAAATTACCCAAGCCACCCAGAATTGAACCTTCACCTTGATGCTTGCCACCGCCTTGTGGCGCAGCTGAAAGCATTCTGCCCGCCAAACGTGAAAATGGCAGGCTTTGCAACCAAACGGTGCCAGGGCCGGTTAATTTGGCAAAAAACAAGCCCTCGCCGCCAAACAACATGGATTTAATACCGCCGGCCTGTTGAATGTCAAAATCGACGCTACCGGTCATCGCTGCCAAACACCCCGTATCGACATGTAATGTTTCACCGACGGCAAGTTCTATTTTTTGTAGACAGCCGCCGGCATGAACAAATACCCAACCATCGCCTTCCAGTTTTTGCATGATATAACCTTCACCGCCAAACAAGCCGGTTAAAATACGGCGTTGAAAGTGAATTCCAATCTGCACGCCTTTGGCGGCCGCCAAAAAACTGTCTTTTTGACAAATCAGTTTCCGGTCGTAGTCTTTCAGATTCAAGGCGAGAATAGTTCCCGGAAAAGGTGCTGCGAACGCCACTTTACCTTTACGTTGAGCGCTTTGCGTAAATACGGTAATAAACAGGCTTTCGTTAGTCAGCAAGCGCTTACCGGCTCCCAGCAATAATCCCATAATACCGGTTTGTTGAGCAGTTGAACCGTCACCGAAAACAGTTTCCATTTTCACATCCGCGCTTTTGTACATCATCGCCCCCGCTTCTGCGATTGCGCTCTCTTGTGGATCGAGTTCGATTTCCACAAACTGCATTTCATGACCGTAGATTTTATAATCGATACCCGCAGTGACCGTTTGTTGACCAAAACCACCGGAAGATTGGGCATCGATAACGGAAGATTGCACAGTAAGCGGATTAATCGACTGAGCGGCTGCGGGCAATACCGCCGGTTTGGGCGACATCATATAAGCGGGTGGCGGCGGAAAAGGTGTGACGCCATCTTTCTTCATCGGCCTGATTTCAGTCGCCTCATAAATGGGAATCCAATCAGGAAAACGCTGACACCAACAATAAGCGCCCTGGTGTTCGCGGGCAAAAGTTTTTGCATAGTCCAGCGTATAGGGACCGCTGGTTGCATTTTCAAAAGAAAAAAACCATTCGTTCATAGTGTTAACCTCGATCATTATGGGATGTAGAAATAGTCTGTGCAGAAACCGCTATGATTTTTGATACAGCCAAGCGCCTGCGGTGATGATTCTCCGGTGCCGCTTGGCTTTAATTTTATGTTGATCCAGCCATCCTTCCCACGCAGTCGCAGTTTCGATGCGCACCGTTTTATCTTCAAGACGGGCAACACAAGCGGCGCAGTTTTTTGTTGCTCCATGTGTACGCCAAGGCGTCGGCATTCAACGCATAAAACTGTGTTCTGTCTTGATATAAATGGTTTTAAGTTGTGACGCGGCTTTTGATTTTGGCGCTACGGAACCAGGCAAGCAGTTCATTGCCGATAGGGGTGCGTTTTAGAAAACATCCCGTAGTAATACCTTTCAATCCTGATTTAAACTCAGTTCGTGCAATTGCATGTTAATGATTTTAAGCGCAGCCAAGATCGCGGCAAAAACCTGGTTGGAATGCACGGCGCGGGTTTTTCGCAGCTCGCCGTCGCAATTCCAGGTGATCACGCATTCGGTTAAGGCGCTGGTATGGCCGCCTTTGGGTATCCGTACTTCAAAATCGGCCAGTGCAGGCAGAGTGTAGTCATGCTGTTTCATTACCTTGTTGATGGCATCGACAAACGCGTCAAAGCCGCCGTTGCCGGAACCTGAGGCAACATGCGTCGTGCCGATTACTTTGACTCGCAGACTGGCAGTCGATTCTAAATCGAGACCGCTGGTGATCGAGCAGTTGAGCAGCTTTATATGCTGATAATTTTTGCTTTCCAGTACGTCGGCAATGATGAAGGGCAGGTCGTCGGTGGTGATGGTCTGTTTTGAATCGCCGAGACTGACGATCCGGGCCAACACTTTTTTCTGGTTCTCTTCCGACAGGTCAAGCTCCAGCATTTCCAGGTTTTTTTTCAGCGACGCTTTGCCGCTCATCTTGCCCAAGGCGTAGCTTCGGGTACGGGAAAAACGTTCCGGTCCTAATTTGGTTTTGTACAGTCCGCCTTTTTGATCGCCGTCGGCATGGATGCCGGCGGTCTGGGTAAAAACATCGGCCCCGACTATCGGCGCATTGGCGGCGATGCGTTTGCCGGAAAAGTTTTCGACCATCGCGCTGATGCGGACAATATGGCTTTCATCGACAGACAGCTGCATATTCATTTTGTCGCGTAATACCACCGCAACCTCAGCCATTGAGGCATTGCCTGCGCGCTCGCCGAGGCAGTTAACGGTGCAGTGTATCGCATTGACCCCGGCGCGAACCGCTGCCATCACATTGGCGGTCGCCAGACCGTAATCGTTGTGCGGATGAAAGTCGAATTGCAGCTTCGGGTAGCGTTTGCACATGTCGCTGAAGTTTACGAATACTTCGTCAGGCGACAACACGCCGAGGGTATCGGGCAGCATGAAATGGCTGATGCCGGAATCCTGCAAATTGTCCATCAGGCCGTAAACATAGTCCGGGTCGTCGTGATAACCGTTGGACCAGTCTTCCAGATAGACGTTAACTTTCAGGCCTTTTTCCAGCGCGTAGTTGACGGTTTGCAATACGTCTTCGGTATGTTGGGCGAGTGTCTTGCCCAGTTGTACGCGGCAATGTTTTTCGCTGCCTTTGATCAACAGGTTGATGACTTCGCCGCGGGTTTCCACTATCCAGTCGACACTGCGGGTATGGTCGACAAAGCCCAGAACTTCGACACGTCCGGCAAAGCCTTCCTGCTTTGCCCATTCATTAATGCTGGTGACCGCTTCTTTTTCGCCTTGGGAGACGCGGGCGGAGGCGACCTCAATCCGGTCAACTCGTAGCGATTGCAACAGGGCTTTGGCTATGCTGACTTTTTCCACGGGCGTGAATGAAACGCCTTGGGTTTGTTCGCCATCGCGCAAGGTGGTGTCCATCAGTTGGATATGTCTGGAATCGGTGGACATGATTGTCGCCTGTGTTCTCAATGTAAGCGGATTGATTAACCACGAAAGCTATAGGATAGGCTGACGAAAGGAAGCCCATCGTTCGCGATTGATGGGCTTCGTACCTCAGTCCATCCTACATAGCTACATGACTTCTTTAAGCCCAAAGCCAAGGATAATCTTTCTTATGCTGCTGTTCATACTGGGCGATCTTGTCGGCATGCTTTAAGGTCAAACCGATGTCATCGAGTCCGCTCACCAGATTGCTCTTGCGGAACGGGTCGATTTCAAAGTTAAAATCATTGCCGCCGGGCGTGGTGACCTGCTGGTTTTCAAGATCAACGACAAAGCGCACGCCTTCGTTGGCGGCAATCTCGATCATCAATTTGTCGAGCTGTTCTTTATCGACTTTTATCGCCAGAATGCCGTTTTTAAAACAGTTGTTATAAAAAATGTCGGCATAGCTGGTCGATATAATGGTGTTAAAACCATAATCGGCAATCGCCCAGGGCGCGTGTTCGCGCGATGAACCGCAGCCGAAGTTGTCGCCGGCCACCAGGATTTTAGCGCCTTTGAACGCGGGCTTGTTCAGCTCGAATTCCGGATTATCGCTGCCGTCGTCATTAAAACGCCAATCGTGAAAAAGATGCACGCCAAAGCCGCTGCGTTCGACTCTTTTCAAGAACTGCTTGGGGATGATCTGGTCGGTATCGACGTTGCTGCGATTCAGCAATGCCGCGATGCTTTCATGTTTTTTGTACGGTTCCATAGTTTATTCCGATCTTTATAGTTTGCGAATATCGACAAAATGGCCTGCCGCCGCTGCAGCCGCTGCCATGGCGGGCGAAACCAGATGCGTGCGTCCGCCTTTGCCCTGACGACCTTCAAAATTGCGGTTTGAAGTCGATGCGCTGCGTTGGCCTTTAGTCAGCTCATCGCCATTCATCGCCAGACACATCGAGCATCCGGGATCGCGCCATTCCCAACCGGCATCGATAAAGATTTTATCCAGGCCTTCATCTTCGGCTTGTTGTTTGACGTGATAGGAGCCGGGCACGGCAATCGCGGTGACGCCTTTGGCAACCTGGGTGCCTTTTGCCATTTCGGCGGCGATTCTAAAATCTTCGATACGGCCATTGGTGCAAGAGCCGATAAAAACATAATCTATCGGAATGTCGGTGATTTTGGTATTCGGCGTCAAACCCATATAGGCCAAGGCGTTTTCACAGGCTTGGCGTTTTATTTCGTCAGTAAAACTTTCCGGTGCAGGCACGCAACCATCGACACCAACCACTTGTTCCGGCGACGTTCCCCAGGAAACTTGCGGCGCAATATCGGCGGCATCCAGCGTGACGGTCGCATCGAATACCGCGCCTTCATCGCTGGGCAGGCTCTTCCAGTAAGCCAGCGCCTGATCCCAGTATTGAGCGGATGGCGCAAATTCACGGCCTTTAAGATAGGCGTAGGTTTTTTCGTCGGGAGCAACAAGGCCTGCTCTGGCACCGGCTTCAATCGCCATGTTGCACAGCGTCATCCGGCCTTCCATCGACAGTTCCCTGATTGCCGAACCGGTATATTCGATCACATAGCCGGTACCGCCCGCCGTGCCGATTTTGCCGGTAATCGCCAAAGCAATATCCTTTGCGGAGGCGTATTTGGACAACTTGCCGTTGACGACCACTTGCATGGTTTTGGATTTCTTTTGCGGCAGCGTTTGGGTTGCCATCACATGCTCGACCTCGGAAGTGCCGATGCCGAAGGCCAGTGCGCCGAAAGCGCCATGCGTCGCGGTGTGGCTGTCGCCGCAAACGACCACCATGCCGGGATGGACGAAACCATGCTCGGGCACGACAACATGAATCACACCGTTATTGGGGTCGGTCATGTCGTACAGCTTCAGGCCGTTCACGCGGCAGTTTTCAGCCATCGTTTCGATTTGTTTTTTGGCAATAGGATCGGCAATGGGCAGGTTGCGATTTTTGGTCGGGACGCAGTGATCCATCGTGGCAAGAATGCTGTGCGGATTGCGCACCTTGCGACCGGACAAACGCAGGCCTTCAAAGGCCTGTGGGCTGGTGACTTCATGCATCAAATGTCGGTCAACATAAAGCAAAGGAGCCTGTCCTGTCTCATCGACGACAAGGTGGCTGTCCCAGATTTTTTCGTACATGGTCTTTTTCATGGCGTATTCCAAAGCTTGCATATCGGCTCTACATCGAGCGTATGACGAGTTACAGGTTCAATCAAAAACATAGTCAAGCTATGCGTAGCTGCATATTATCCTCTAAAAGAGACATTGTTTGCAATTTGGCAGGAGTGCTCTTGTGTCAGGGGGCATAATTGGATTGGCAGCGTTCCCTATTGCAGGATGTTTTTGTCTATGCCGTAGGGGCAGACCGGCAGCTCATCTACGAGTTGTCGAGACGGTGAACGTATTCAAATATAAGCAATAATCACGAAGAGCGCGGAGTTTCACCGTATTGAATTAATTGGGTTATTTTCTTGATGTTTTCTGTGGTGATGTTTTTTAGTCTGACTTTTACTGATGCGGTGGCTTGCTGAAAATAAGCGGAAGTCTTCGTAGCTATAACCTTAGCGTAAACAGGCTTCTAATCGCCGTTTGTATCTCTTATAAGCTCGTTGCGATAAAAGATACAATCTGGTTTTTCGTTTAATATTGCGTCGTCCCGAATATCCGCTTGTAAGTTCAAAATCTTTACGATTTCGACGATCCTGATTTCGACGCTCCCGATCAAGATCAAGATCAATTAATTTTTGATATAAGAGCCATGCTTGTGTTGCTAATTCCCCTGGTGTCATTATTCTAAGCCTCGCCGCAAGTGGATGCTCTCCATGATGACACTTTAAGCTAAACGGTTAATCATCGGTATATCGCTGAATACCTAGATATGGGTTTTATTAGATGGCTGTGGCGATTGGACTGGATAATTCCAACAGGAAATAACGTCGGTCTTTCTTGGTCTTTAATATCCTTCCCAGTCCTTGGTTTTGGTGGACTGACGCTATTTCAATAGTATCGGTTTTATCCGGCATAGGTAAAAGTACCTATTTATTTTTACAGATCAAAAATTATAATAAGCGGAAGTGCTATCAATTTCTGAGGAGGACCGATAGCTCTAGTTCGTTAAATTGGATGATAATTAAATGAGCGCCTCGATGCTCCAGATTTAAAAAAACAAAAACTGATCTGGAGCTTCGTTGTTTATAGATTTTTGCAATCGCCGGTAGATCGGACATTACCCCTGCCAAGCTTTATATCTTTCAGCTACAACTTCTAAACTTCAAAAAGCAGGTAAGTTGTTGAAATAACCAAGCAATATAAGCTGCATTCTTTGTTGAAATCAAAGGGGATTGCCGTGTGTAAAAACGAGTGGTTTTGGCGGGTCTTGGTTGGTCGTTCCGTATGCAGAAACTTTTGATGGGTGGTCGGCTAACTGATTGTTCTATCGATTATATTTTACTTTGTTTGACAGAATTCAGTGGAATTGTATGGATTGTTTTAGGCAAAAAAAACGCCCTGCAATGGGGCGTTTTTTTGATTCAGATCGCCCATTCTCGCTAATGCTCGGATGGGCTTGTTTCTGCTTATAAGCTGTAATACATGTCGTATTCTACAGGGTGTGTACTCATACGAATACGCGTGACTTCTTCCATTTTCAGAGCAATATAGCCATCAATTGCGTCGTCAGTGAAAACACCGCCGCGTGTCAAGAATTCACGATCATTGTCCAGAGCATCTAATGCTTGGTCAAATGAGTGGCAAACTTGCGGGATATTTTTTGCTTCTTCAGCAGGCAAGTCATATAAATCTTTATCCATCGCGTCGCCGGGATGGATTTTGTTTTGAATGCCGTCCAAGCCTGCCATCAACATTGCTGAGAACGCCAGATAAGGGTTTGCAGTGGAGTCAGGGAAGCGAACTTCGATACGACGACCTTTTGGATTGTTAACAAAAGGAATACGGATAGAAGCCGAACGGTTACGTGCAGAGTAAGCCAGCATAACGGGAGCTTCAAAGCCCGGAACCAGACGCTTGTAGCTGTTGGTCGAGGCGTTGGTGAAAGCGTTCAATGCTTTAGCGTGTTTGATGATGCCGCCGATGTAAAACAGTGCCGTTTCAGACAAGCCGCCGTACAAATCGCCAGTGAACAGGTTAACGCCGCCTTTAGCTAAAGATTGGTGTACGTGCATACCGCTGCCGTTGTCGCCAACCAATGGTTTAGGCATGAAGGTGGCTGTTTTGCCGTATGCGTGTGCGATGTTGGCAACGACGTATTTCAATTCCAAAACTTCGTCGGCTTTTTTAACCAGCGTGTTGAATCTGACGCCGATTTCGCATTGGCCGGCTGTTGCAACTTCGTGATGATGAACTTCCGTCACTTGACCCATTTCTTCCAGTGTCAAACACATCGCAGAACGCATGTCTTGAAGTGAATCGACCGGAGGTACAGGAAAATAACCGCCTTTAATGCCTGGACGATGACCGGTGTTGCCGTCCGGGTAGACTTTTTCTGAATTCCAGCCTGCTTCTTCTGAATCGACTTTGTAGAAAGAACCGCTCATATTGGTGCCCCAACGAACATCGTCAAAAATGAAGAATTCGTTTTCAGGGCCGAAGAATGCAGTATCGGCAATACCGGTCGATTTTAAATAGGCTTCTGCACGGTTGGCGATAGAGCGTGGGTCGCGTTGGTAACCCTGCATGTTGTTTGGCTCAATGATGTCACAACGCAAGATTAAGGTGTTGTCATCAAAGAATGGATCCATAACCGCTGTAGAAGGGTCCGGCATTAAAATCATGTCTGATTCGTTGATGCCTTTCCAGCCCGCGACTGAAGAGCCGTCAAACATATTGCCTTCTTCAAAGGTGTCTTCGTCAATCGAATGGGCAGGGAAGGTAACGTGTTGCTCTTTACCGCGGGTGTCACAAAAACGAAAATCGACGAATTTTACGTCGTTTTCTTTGATCAATTTAAGTACTTTTGCTGCAGACATTTATTTCGTCTCCTAAAGATGGGTTATGTGGAATCAGTGTTTTATGCCAAACGGCGTAACGATACCATTTTTTTTGCCGGATTAGCTACTAAAATAGCGCTCTGAATAAGCACCATATTGGGGAGTGGGTTGGGATTTGGCGCGCATCCTTGTGCGCCATATTTCTGGGCAGGTAAAAAAAGTATTTAGAAGCGAACTGTGGCATCCGCTGAAATCAGCAGCTGATCATTGCTTAATCCAGCGTTATACGCATTGTTTTCGGTTGAATGGTCGTATCTGACTTCAGGTCGCAAGGTCAACCAGGACATCGGCGAATAGTTTAAGCCGGCTGTTGCCGCCAGGTAATGGTTTTGACCGCCGGGCATCATGTTGCCATTACCGATTGCGCTGACTCGTGCGCCGTCTTCGTCACGGAACCATTCAAGACGAACGCCGGCGCCCAGTTTGTCATTGATGTCATAAGTCAGGTACTGGTTGATGCCATACCATTTGGCCGCGTCAGCACTAGTCGATTTTTCTTCTATGCCTAAGTCATGTTGCAGTTTGTAGTGCAGGGTGTCGGTAATGTCATGGCTTAATACGACGCTGTACATAGTTCGATTATGTTTATCCAGTTTTTGGACATCACCGGTGATCACCGAAAATGCCAGAGAGGTTTTTTTGTTATCGGTGGTAAAAGTAGCGCCGCCCAGGAAATTAGCCGGTTCCTGGAAGAAAGAATCCCATCCCGATACGACACCGCCGGTCAGGCTGATGTTGTCATTAACAGGATACGAAGAAATTATCCCCGTGTGGGTGAACGGTTCGCCATATTGCATGGTATAGGCGTGTGAGAAGAAGAAGTTATCCGGTGCGGTAACCACTTCATTGCCGATGATGGTGTAAAAATGCCCGATTTTGGTAGTCAGACCGTTACCTATTGGTGCGAAAACGGTTGCATAGACTTGTGGAAATGCCAGTTTATAAAAACGGGAGTCGCTATCCAGAACCAGGGTGTTATCGAAGTTGGCCTGCGTCGTGAAGCGGGCATCCGTGCCATACAAAATATCGGCGCGGAAACCCAAGTCCCATTTCTTGGCTTCGGTATCTACGGCTCTTTCGATATAGCCGTTCAACTGTTGCATATGGAATTCGTTGGCGCGATCGCCAAAAGTGACCGGCCCGTTGAAGCGGTCTTCAGGCGAGTCAATATTGCCGGAAACACCCGATGAAACCCAGCCGCCCACATTGATACCCAGATCTTTCAAGGGCGCTGTTTCGTTAATGTTAAATCCTGTCAGACTTTCTACTGCACCTTTGTCATCATCGGCTTGCGCCATTGATGAGCAGAGAACTGCGCTACAGAGGGTGAGTTGCAAAACTGCATTTTTTCTTAACTGAGATTTCATGAGTAAGCCCTTTTTATTAATTGGTTGTCAAAAACTGTTTGGAAACTGTAATACAGTGAGCGAGACTAATTTTTTAATTGACCCATAGTAAAACTGAGCGATCGCAAAATAGAGTAGCGCACTGTTGTTTATAAGGCAAATTGTTGCATTATTAAGACAGTCTGATATTTTATAAGCAATTTAAAGGCCATAATTGACAACTGTAGATAAAATCTATTCTCGAATAAAACAGAAAGGCAATATTGGCCATAATTAATACATTTTGTGATCCAAAATAGCGCAAAAAAAAAGAAAAAAAGATCGGTTATGGTGCGTTATTCACTGAAAATTTTTTATTTCTCAAGTTGAAAAAATAATAAAAATTTATTTTCACCATACTTTATTTTTTATAGCGTATTAAAGGTTATTCTTAATAAAATCAAGCGCCGTTTTGGTGCTTAAAAAGAAAGCGGCGGGCTAATATGGTGCAAATTGATTTAAAATTGGTTTATATATATTAAGGTATATCTCAGGAATTTATGGTGATTTTAGCTTGGCATGCTATATGCTTTGCTTAAAAGTGAATATAACTTTAAAGCAAGAGGTCTTAGTATGAAACTGATAACCGCTGTTGTTAAACCTTTCAAGCTGGATGATGTCCGTGAGGCACTTTCAGATATAGGGGTTTCTGGTGTAACTGTAACGGAAGTAAAGGGCTTTGGTCGCCAGAAGGGCCATACCGAGCTGTATCGTGGCGCTGAATATGTGGTTGATTTTTTACCCAAGGCCAAAATTGAAGTGGCAGTGGCTGACAATATGCTGGAGCAGGCCGTAGAGGCCATTACCAAAGCAGCCAATACCAGCAAAATAGGTGATGGTAAAATTTTTGTAACCAATTTAGAGCAGGTTGTCCGGATTCGTACCGGGGAAACAGGCGAAGAAGCGCTTTAATATTAAGGGGGAACTATGAAACAACTTTTAACTACTTTTATCCTATTCGCCTTGCTGGGTTATGCAGGATTCTCTTTCGCCGAAACTGCTGTTCCGGTTCCGCCTGCAGCCAACAAAGGCGATACCGCATGGATGATAGTCGCGACCGTGCTGGTTATCCTGATGGTCATTCCCGGTTTAGCATTGTTTTATGGCGGCATGGTGCGCGCCAAGAACATGCTGTCCATGCTGATGCAAGTATTTGTGATTTTCTCGATGATGGCACTATTGTGGGCAATTTACGGTTACAGCATCGCATTTACCGAGGGTAACGCTTTCTTCGGCGGACTAAGCAAGATGTTCCTTAAAGGCATAACTCCGGATTCGCTTGCGGCCACTTTCAGTAAAGCTGTTTACGTGCCTGAGTATATTTATGTCGCATTCCAGCTGACCTTCGCCGCTATTACTCCGGCTTTGATCATTGGTGCTTTTGCCGAACGGGTCAAATTTTCTGCGGTACTGTTGTTTATGTTCCTGTGGTTTACTTTCTCTTATCTGCCGATGGCGCATATGGTTTGGTATTGGACTGGTCCTGACGCTTACACCGATGCATCGGCGGCGGAAGCGGCCAGCGCAACGGCGGGATTTTTGTTTCAAAAAGGCGCGCTGGATTTCGCTGGCGGCACGGTTGTGCATATCAACGCAGGTATCGCGGGTTTAATAGGCTGCTTGATGATAGGCAAGCGTATCGGTTATAGAAAGGAATCGCTTGCACCGCATAGCGTCACCATGACTATGATTGGCGCTTCTTTGTTATGGGTCGGTTGGTTTGGTTTTAACGTAGGCTCCAATCTGGAAGCTAACGGTCTTGCGGCTTTAGTCTTTATAAATACTTTACTGGCGAGTGCGGCCGCTACCCTTGCATGGGTAGGCGCCGAATGGCTGTTTCGCGGTAAACCCAGCATGTTGGGCGGAGCTTCCGGCGCTGTTGCAGGACTTGTCGCCATTACGCCTGCTTGCGGCTGGTCAGGCCCTATGGGAGCTATTTTCTTGGGATTGGTTGCCGGTGCGGTTTGTTTCTGGGCGGTTACTATGCTGAAAAGTGCATTGGGTTATGACGATTCTCTGGATGCTTTCGGTGTTCATGGTGTGGGTGGGATTATCGGTGCGCTGGGTACCGGCATCGTCGCCAGTCCATCACTCGGAGGCACCGGCGTTTGGGATTATGTTGCCAACGGCGTGGCTGAATACAACATGATCGGTCAAATCACGAGTCAGGCATGGGGTGTGGGCGTCTGTATCGTCTGGTCCGCTGTCGTATCCTTTATTGCTTACAAGATCGTGGATATGGTGATCGGACTTCGGGTTAGCGAAGAGGTTGAGCGTGTGGGACTCGATGTTTCCGAGCATGGCGAAACTGCGTATCACATTTAATTCAACAGGGTGAGCTTTCCTCGAAAGTAAACCTTTTCGAAAAAAAACGGACGCGCGATGCGTCCGTTTTTGCGTTTGAAGAGGTCGTGAGCTGAAAAAATGCAAGCTAAAACCGCGCAATTTGAAATTCGGTTTTTTCGTCTTGCGCCTTTTGCCCTTAGTCTATTCATTGTATGTTGATTGATAATTTACTATGATTGCAGCCTATATTTCCAACACTTTTTTGCTAGCTAACTGAGAGATAACATGAAATTAATAACAGCGATCATTAAACCGTTCAAATTGGATGATGTCAGGGAAGCGTTATCTGAAATTGGGGTTGCGGGTGTCACTGCAACCGAAGTCAAAGGCTTCGGTCGCCAGAAAGGTCATACCGAGTTGTACAGGGGTGCCGAGTATGTGGTCGATTTTCTGCCTAAAGTTAAACTGGAAATCGCTGTGGCTGACGATGTGGTAGATAAAGCTGTCGAAACTATTGTTAAGGCAGCCAATACCGGAAAAATCGGCGATGGCAAAATATTTGTCTCCAATTTGGAGCAGGTTGTTCGTATTAGAACCGGTGAAACCGGAGAGGATGCCATTTAGGCGCACAAGGAAAAAAGATGTTGTTAAAAATAAACAGCGGGCTGTTTTTAGGCTTACTGCTGCTTCCTGATCTTGCTGTGGCGGATCAATTAAATCAGGCCAATACGGCCTGGGTGTTAACATCGACTGCTCTGGTTTTATTCATGACGATACCGGGTTTGTCGTTATTTTATGCCGGATTGGTTAGAAGTAAAAACGTGTTGTCGGTATTAATGCAGTGCTTTGCGATTACTTGTCTGGTTTCGTTACTTTGGCTGGCCGGTGTTTACAGTTTTATTTTCGCCGACGGCGGAGACATGCAAAAGCTGATCGGTGGAGCGTCCAAAGTATTTTTGCCTGACATCGGCGTTGAATCGTTAATAGGTGATATTCCGGAAACCGTTTACTTCATGTTTCAGATGACTTTTGCGATTATTACCCCGGCGTTGATCGTCGGCGGCTTTGCCGAGCGGATGAAATTTTCGGCGATGCTGTGGTTTAGCGGCTTATGGTTGATCATGGTTTATCTGCCGATCTGTCACTGGATGTGGGGTGGCGGTTGGCTGGCCGATTTGGGTGCGATGGATTTTGCCGGTGGTATCGTCATTCATGTTAATGCCGGTGTTGCGGCTTTGGTCGCTGCCTTGGTATTGGGCAAGAGAAAAGGCTTTCCAAGCACCGCAATGCCGCCGCATAACATGACGATGGTGGTTACCGGCGCGGGCATGTTGTGGGTCGGCTGGTTCGGATTTAATGCCGGTAGCGCGTTGACCGCAGACGGGCACGCCGGTATGGCGATGCTGGTGACGCATATCGGTGCGGCTTCCGGCGCTTTAACCTGGATGTTTATAGAATGGAAGCGCTTTAGCAGACCCAGCGTATTGGGTATTGTGACCGGCATGGTCGCAGGTTTGGGTACCATCACTCCCGCGTCCGGTTTTGTCGGCCCAGCGGGTGCTTTGGTGATTGGTGTTACCGCCGGTGTCGTCTGTTTTTATGCGACCCAGTATGTGAAACGCACCCTGAAAATCGATGATTCCCTGGACGTGTTTTCCGTTCATGGCGTCGGCGGCGTGACCGGCTCATTATTGACCGGCGTTTTTGCGGCCGGCAGCCTGGGCGGACTCGGTTTGGCTGAGGGCGTTTCCATCATGGATCAGGTCGGTGTTCAGGCCTTGGCGATTGTGGTGACGGCGGCTTGGAGTGCATTATTCAGTTATCTGATTTTGAAAGCTTTAGACAAATTGATAGGCTTGCGGGTGACTGCTGATGAAGAAGTCCAGGGACTGGACAACGTTCTGCATGAAGAGACCGGTTATCTCGACTTGTAGCTTGGATCGATAGTACCATTCAGCCACAAAAGGCGGCTCTCAGGTTACTGGGAAGCCGCCTTTTGTGTTTATAATGGCAGTAATTAAAGCAGATCAGGTCACTGGATTCATGCAATTTCAACACATAGCATCAAAAGTAAAAATAGCTGTTTTCATCGTAGCCAGTCTTGCGGCTATCTATGCCGGGTTCGGTTTTTATGGGTTGCCGATGCTGCTTAAGTCGAAACTGCCGACATTCATTCAGCAGGAAACCGGCAGGCAAGCCTCGGTTGCAACGGTTCAGTTCGACCCCTTTGCACTGCAATTCAACCTGCACGGATTTGAGCTGCAAGAGCCGAACGGACAGCCGTTTGTCGGTTTTGATGATTTTCATGTCAAGATCAATGCGTGGCAATCCCTCAAGCAGCAGGCTTTGGTTATTGATGAAGTGTTGCTGAGCAAGCCGGATGTTCGTATCGCCAAAGATAAAAATGGCGCGTTCAATTTTAAAGACCTGCTCAAGGATAAAAACGAAACTCAACAGCAGAACGCTAAGGTTTTCCCGGTAAACATCGTCAAGCTGTCGATAGTCGAAGGAAAGCTGGACTGGGAAGATGCGCAGCTTAAAAGTCCGATAAAGGAGACGGTTTATCCGATCAGTCTTGTTATTGAAAACTTTAGCACTCAGCCGGATAAACCGGCCGGCTTGGGTTTGTCCCTGGCGATAAAGTCAGGCGGCAAACTGGATTGGCAAGGCTCCATTAGTCTTAGTCCACTGTCTTCATCCGGGCATATCAAACTGGATAATATGCAGCTGCCGAGAATCCGGGCGCTGGCCTTGCAAGAGCTTGTGCAATTGGATTTACAGGGTTATGAACTGTTCGAGGCCGATTACAAGGCCGATTATATCAAGGGTAAATTTAACCTTAATTTCAAGCAGGGCAAGTTTGAATTGCGCGATGTGCAGATTTCAGAAAATGCACAGCAACAAACGCGGCTTGGTATTCCCCAGATTGCCGTATCCGGCATTCATTTTAATCTTGAAAAACAGATGCTGGCGATCGAATCGGTTTTAGCCAAAAATACCAGTTTTAATGCACGGTTAAAGGCCGACGCTGAGGTTCCGGTTTCAGGAAATGCGCAGCCACAAACCCTGTTTAACATTCCCCAGATTGCCGTATCCGGCATTCATTTTGATATTGGAAAACAGGCGTTAGCGATCGAATCGGTTTTGGCCAAGGATGCCGATTTTAAGGCATGGCTGAATGCTGATGGTGTGATTAATTATCAAACTTTATTACCCGTCAGTGATAAAGCTGCCGAAACTACCGCCATTGAGTCCGAACAAACGCCGTGGGATATTAAAATCAATAATATTGCCTTGAATAATTTCGGGCTTACTTTTGAAGATCAGACCTTCAAAAAGCCGGTCACCATGACCGCCAAGCCTATCGATTTCAAGCTCGATAATTTCAGCAATAAAGCCGGTGCAAGCCTGCCTTTTCAACTCAGCGCTGGATTTAATCAAAATGGCTTGATAAAACTCGACGGCAACACCGTTATCAAACCTTTATCGGCGCAAATTGCCATTGATGTCAAAGGTATTGCCTTGGAAAAATTCCAGGCGTATGTCGATAAATACGCGCGACTGGATGTCATCGACGGAACACTGGCTATTGACGGCAAGGTCTTGGTCGCCAAATCAGCAGCGGATAAACTGGATGTTAAGTTTAGCGGCAATAGCCAAATTGCCCGGTTATTAACCCGCGATCAGTTGAAGAACAAGGATTTTGTAAAATGGGAAAATTTAGCGCTTAATGGCATTGATGTTGATTTATTGGCAAATCGATACAGCGCTGAAACACTAAAGCTTGATGAACCTTATGCCAGAGTCATCATTAAAAAAGACAAGAGCGTCAATTTTGGCGACATTATAATTGCCGATAAAAGCAAGCCGAAAGTCGCTGTTAAAGCCGCTAAAAATAAAGAGACTGAAGCGCAGAAACCTAAATTCAAACTGGGCAAGATGCAAATCATTGGCGGCTCATCCGATTTTGCCGATCTTTCCCTGATCTTACCGTTCGCCGCACCCATCGAAAGTCTGAACGGCGGTGCCAGCGGCATATCCTCAGAAAAAAAATCAATCATCAAGGTTGATTTAAAAGGTAACACTTATGATTTGTCACCCGTCGATATTAAGGGTAAAATCAGTCCTTATCTGGGCGATTACAATATTACTGTCAATTTTATCGGCATGCCGATGCCGTTGATTTCGCCTTATATGGTGCAATTTGCCGGTTATAAAGTTGAAAAAGGCAAAATATCGCTGGGGCTTAATTACAAAGTGGAGAACAAGGTACTCACTGCATCCAATAATATATTGATAGACCAGTTTGAATTGGGCGAGAAAGTCGAAAACCCCAATGCGGTGTCATTGCCGCTGGAACTCGCGGTGGCCTTGATGAAGGATTCCGATGGCAAGATAAAAATTGACGTGCCCATTTCCGGCAGCCTGGAAGACCCCCAGTTCAGTATCAGTCATCTCATTGTCGATGCGTTGATCAACTCAATCAGCAAGGTGATCACCTCGCCTTTCCGTGCGCTAGCCTCGCTGATAGGCAGTGAAGAAGATTTAAGCACTATCAGTTTTACGGCGGGCGAGGCGACATTAGCTAAGTCTGAAATCAGCAAGCTGGACGATTTGGCCAAGGCGTTAACGGCACGTCCGGTTTTAAAGCTGGAAATTAAAGGCGCGGCTTTTCAGGAGCAGGATTGGCTGGCGGTCAGCGATGATGCTTTATACGATCAACTTAAAAGAATCAAAGCCGCCGAGATGAATAAACAGGGCGGCAGAAAAATACGCGCAGAACATGTGGTGATTTCGGACCAGGATTACCGGCGTTTGATGGAGCAGCTATTTATTGAAAAGTTTCCGCTGATGGTGGAAAAACCGTTGCTGGGCAGACCGCGCCTGATCGGTAGTCAGGCCGATACGACAACAGACGAGTTTTATGCAGTCGCCAAGCAGAAGTTGTCAGCCATTATTAAACCGGAACCGCAGCGACTGGAAGGCTTGGCCGCAGAAAGGGCGCGAGCGATTGCCAGTTATATCGTGCAACAAGGCGGCATAGCCAACGAACGGATATTTATACTGAATACGGTGATTGACCCGAAAAGGGAAGGTAACGGGATTGTCAGTATGTTGTCTATAAAGGCAGATTAACGGTTCAGTCCTGTTCTCAGGTATTGGCTCAAGTTTTTTACGGTGCAGCTGCGGATTTATCCGCACTGCGGCGAGATATTTAGCGCAGGTATATTGAATTGACTTAAAGTTGACGATGTTTTTCAGTTAATGTCTTCTGGCAAACATAGGGTTGGGAGAAGTTTAGGCTGTATGAATCCGACGACTTCGCTAGGGTAAGGGACTGCGGGATGATTTCCCAAGAAATAAGAATACAAAAAATTTAAAAACTTGAGCATAGGGTAAAAAACTATGGACTGTCTTCTATTATTCGATTGCAGTGAGCATCTGGATTCCGCCTACGCAAGCGACTGAGTCAGGTTAAACGAACCCCTGTCCATCAATCCGCGCATATGCGTTTTTACTGCACTGCCATAACCCAATAAGATCAGGCGAAAAAACACATTCATGCAATAAACTGCAAGTTTTTGCCATGTTTTGACAGCTTGACGCAGTTTATAATGAAAAAAATTACAAGCCCAATATCTGGACATAGCAGCTAACTTTCAATGTTAACGCTATGCTTCATGGCTTACATTTTTCGCTAGTCCGCCACTCACGTTTAATAAGTATTTTCTATTGCGTTGCTCTAGGGAAGGGAGTGGGATAGTTTGGAGTTATTCGGCAGTTAGTCTCGTAACATTGATGGTCTGTCGTAGTTGCGGTGGATTGCCTAGACGTCCACTCTACAAATAATCCGCCTTACAGCACTGTGCGAATGAATTCTGTAATGCGGCGAGATATTTGGCGCAGGTATTATGTGCTTGTCCGAATTAGGTATTCGGTTAAGGTGACAGCACCAGGAAAGGCGATGGCTGGGCGGCTATAATTTGACATGAAATTAAAGGTGTTTATACTTAAAAATTGTAAGTCGATAATAATAATTATAACTAAATGGACGAACTCAATGAAACTTCTTAAAGTAGGAATTACTCTTGCTGTGGCCTTACTTGCTGCTAACGAACAAACGGCACAGGCTGCTACGGCAAGCACCACTTTTCAAGTTAGCGCAACAGTCACCAATGCCTGCATTGTTGTGGCAACGCCGCTTCTATTCGGCGTCTATGATCCTTCGGCAGCAGCTAATGATAAAACCAGCACGATTACTGTCACTTGTACGCTGGCTACGCCTTATAGCATCGGCCTGAATGCAGGGGTAGCTGCTGGCGCTACGGTAACGACCCGGCAGATGAAGCACGCGACATTAACCGACCTAATCGATTACAGTCTTTATAACGAGCTCACTCGTACTACCAACTGGGACGATACCGGTGGTGCGGGCGTGGTTGCAGTCGCCAGCGCTACGGGGCTCCCTGAAGTCCATACCGTATACGGCAGGATTGCTGCAGGCCAATATGTGACGGCGGGAACTTATGCCGATACGATTAATGTTACCGTCACCTATTGATGGTAATGGGCGGTATTCAAACCGGCCGTTCGGCAAATAGCTGGGCGTGCTTTATTCTGCTGCTGCAGTGCATCATCGCATGCCCAATCGCTGAAGCCGGGTCCTATGGGATTAACCCGGTCAAATTGACGCTTTCTGCGCAAAACCCCACGCAGATTATCACGGTACGTAACGACGGAGATCAAGCTGCGGTCATGCAGGTGGAATTAGCGGCCTGGTCGCAGGCGAATGACCAGGAGGTTTATACGCCGACCCGGGAGTTATTGGCGACCCCGCCTATTTTCACCTTGCCGGCCGGAGCCTCGCAAATCATCCGGATCGGGCTGCGTCGTGCGCCAGACAGGCAACGCGAACTGACTTACCGGATGTTTTTACAGGAAGTGCCGCCGCCTCCAAAAGCTGGCGCCGTGGGCTTACAAGTGGCCTTGCGCATCAGCGTGCCGGTATTCGTCGCGCCTCCTGATCCCGTCAAACCGGTTTTGCACTGGCAAGCCGTGCGCCTTGACGAGCACACGCTCAAAGTCGGGGTAAGCAATACCGGCAACGGCCATGATCATCTGTCAGCCTATAGCATTTATCGGACAGGCAGCGCCAAACCGATTCTGGCCCAGCAGCTTTTCGCTTACTTGCTCCCCGGTGCTATGCACTATTGGTTATTGCCCACAGATACTCTGCCTGATCCCGGCGAACACTTGCGTGTTTCGGCGACTACCGAGATCGGCGAAGTGAAAGCTGACATCGTTATGGATAAACCCTAGGCCTCAATGGATGAGGCGATTTTTTTGCCTGTTGTTTCTGATAAAACCCGTCATTGCCGAAACAGTTACCCCGATGCCCCTTGCGGCTGCCGCCAGTCAAGCAGGCATGCAGGAGTTGCTGCTGGCTGTCCATGTCAATCAACAGGATCTGCACGAAACCGCGCTGTTGCTGAAAAAGAACGGCGACTTACTGGCCGATGCTGCGGACATACGGCGATGGCGTCTATCATTGCCATCGAAACCGGCACTCTCTTATCAGGGGCATGATTACTATCCTTTGACAGCGCTTACCGGTATGTCCTACCGGATAGATGAGGCCAAACAAGCGCTGTTGATCGAAGTCAAACCCGAAGTTTTATCGCCTACCCGGCTGAGCGGTTCCGCTTTACAATTTTCCAAGCCCAATCCGTCTTCTCCGGGCGGATTTATCAATTACGATGTTTTTAGCCAATACACCCCGCAACGTTTTCGACTGGATAGTTTGGTGGAATTGGGTGCTTTCAACGGCTGGGGCGTAGGGACGAGTAATTTTTTAGCCCAGGATATAAACGATCAAGCCCGATTGATCCGTCTGGATAGCACCTGGACCATTGACAAGCCGGATCAGTTAACCAGTCTCAGGATAGGCGACTCAATCAGCAGTGCCGGTGCCTGGGGGAGGCCGGTGCGGTTCGGCGGCTTGCAGTGGGCGACAAATTTTCAGACTCAGCCCGGGTTTATAACCTTTCCGCTGCCGAGCATCGCAGGCGAGGCGGCGTTGCCTTCCGTCGTGGATGTCTACGTCGATAATAACCTGTTACTGAACCGTGAGGTGCAGCCGGGGCCGTTTACTGTCAACAATGTTCCGATGATTACCGGCTTGCGCGATATGCGCATGGTGGTACGCGATATGCTGGGCCGCGAACAAATCATCAGCCAGTCTTATTATGCGACCCCCAGTTTGCTGCAGAAAAATTTACAGGAATTTTCCTACGAGATCGGCCCGATCCGCAAAAACTACGGACTGAACAGTAACGATTACGGGCGCTGGTTCGCTGTGGGCACGCACCGCCGGGGTTTTAGCGATCACTTTAGTGGTGAGTTGCATACCGAACTGTTGCAGAATCAGCAAAATTTTGGCCTCGGCGGCGTTTTTTTATCGCCAACGGTAGGCGTTTTTGACGCCGCCATAGCAGGCAGTCATAGTCAGAAAGGCCCGGGGGCTTTGCTGTCTCTGGGTTTTCAACGACAAACTTCAGGCTTAAGTTTTGGCGGTCATGCGCAGTTAGCCAACAGCCAGTTCACCCAGCTCGGCTTAGCCCCGGATCGCCCTGCGCCCAAGTTGTTAGGTTCACTGCACCTGGGTTTTTCAACTTACGGTTACGGGAGCGTTAGTCTAAACCATATCTATCAGCAATATCGTGATCAGGGCAACGTCAACCTGATCAATGCAAATTATAATTTGACGCTGGGCAAGGATTGGTTTTTAAACCTTTCCGCATTCAATAGCCTGAACGATGCTAACAATAAAGGCGTCGCACTGGTGCTTAGCCATACTCTCGGGAAGCTGACCAGCGCCAGTGTCACGACGGGACTGCAGAATGATTCACCCAGTACGCTAATGCAGGTACAGCAGAATGTACCGCCGGGCAGTGGCTTGGGCTATCGGGTATTAGCCGGATATAATGAATCGGAGCGTGTCGAAGCCGGAGTTACCCTGCAAAACGATGTCGGTACTTACAATGTGGACGCCTCCCGGTTTCAGGGGCAAAACAATTTTCGCGGGAGCGCCAACGGAGGCCTGGCGATCATGGGGGGAGATGCGTTTTTTTCCCGCCGTATCAACAGCAGTTTTGCTGTCGTACAGGTCCCGGATTATCCCAATGTACACGTTTATGCGGAAAATCAACTGGTAGCGACGACCAACGCCTGGGGGAACGCGCTGGTGCCTGCGCTTAGACCTTATCAGGAAAACCACATTCGCATCGAACAGGCTGACCTGCCTCTGGATGCCCAAATCGATACCTTGGCCATCAATGCGGCGCCTTATTTTCGTAGCGGCTTTCTGCTGAAATTTCCGGTTCGGCGTTCGCGCGGTGCAACTCTGAAAATAATATTGGACAATGGCCAGCCGCTACCGACCGGCGCCACAGTGCAAATCATCGGGCAGCAGGAAGAGTTTCCTGTTGCCCTGCAAGGCAATGTCTATATCACCGGACTTGCACCGGACAATCATTTACGGGTACTCTGGCACGAGAAAAGCTGTCAGCTTGAGGTCTCTTTTCCTGAAACTGAAGAACCGCTGCCCGATCTGGGTACATTTACCTGTCATGGAGTCGCGCAATGAAACAATGTCGCAACAAGGTTCGCCCCAAAAATTGCAAGACATCGGGAAGAAATGGTTTTTTCAGTGTAACCGCAACCGGGCTGAGCTTTATTTTGCTATTGATGCCGACAACAGCGACAGCGCTCGGACTTAACTGTACCGTCTCCGCGACGGGGGTCGCCTTTGGCAATTATAATGCTACCAACAGTTCGCCGACTGACGCGGCCGGAAATGTTCGAGTTCGCTGTACGGTGCTCCTGGTCAGCGTTGGGGCGCAAACCAATATCAGTCTCGACACGGGCGGCAGCGGCTCGTTCGCTCCTCGAAAAATGTCCAGCGGAGCCAATCTGCTCAGTTACAATCTATACAAGGAGAACACCCATACCACGGTTTGGGGAGACGGCACCGGCGGTACCGGAATCTGGACAGATAATGCACTGATTGCGGTGCTTGGTACGAACATTGACCATACTATCTATGGCAGTATCCCGGCGGGTCAGTATGTGGCGGCGGGCAGTTACGCCGATACCATCACGGTAACAGTGGAGTATCACGAAGGAATTTAAGCGCGTATTTCCGGGTCAATGGCTAAGGCTATAGTCACGCAGGTTACGCTGTGCCCACCATTGAACGCCGGAAGAACTGTCATGACCTTAAGTCGAAAATAGTTATGATTGAAAATGCGGTGGGCACGAATTTATTCGCGCCCACCATATATAAGTTCTTAGCTTAACAGCTGTGACGGTATACCCTACATGGCTATTTCACTTTCGGTCAGATAACAGCCGGGATCTTCAGCCCAAAAATTCCCGGTGGTTTGCGCGGCCCTGACGCGGGTGTTGCCGTTGCAGATTTCTTGATAATGACAGCTTGCACAGCGTCCTTCGAGCGGTCTGGGATGTTGTTTCAAACCAGCCATCAACGGATCGGTCGTATCCAGCCATATTTCCGAAAACGGCCGTTCCTTGACATTGCCCAGCTCATAATGCCACCAGAAGGTATCGGGATGGACATTGCCCAGGTTGTCGATATTGGCGACATTAACGCCGGAGGCATTGCCGCCCCATTGTTCCAGTTTGGCTTGGATGTGTTCGACTTTGTCGGGGAAATTCCGCGCTACCCAGTGCAAAAAATAAACCGCGTCGGCATCGTTATTGCCGGTCACAAATTCCCGGTCTTTGCCTGCCTTGAGCCACTCATAGCTGGTGTCAAACAGCAAATCCATCGCGTCTCGGGTCATTGAAAAATGGGCGTCGTCTTTGCGGTTTTTATTGCCGCGGCCGCCGTAATTCAAATGCGACAAATAGAACTTGTCGATATCGTGGTCATCCATTAGCTGTAATAAGGCCGGAAAATCATGGGCATTATCCTGCGTTAAGGTAAAGCGCAAGCCGACTTTGATACCTTTTTCCAGACACAAATGAATGCCGTGCAAGGCTTGGTCGAATGAGCCTTTCACTCTCCGGAATTGGTCGTGAGTATCTTTGATGCCGTCCAGGCTAACGCCGATGTATTGGTAATTAATGGCGGCGATTTCGTCGATATTAGCCGCAGAAATTTTGGTGCCGTTAGTCGATAGCGCGACATAAAAGCCCATGTCCTTGGCGCGGCGGGAAATCGCGAAGATGTCGGGATGCAACAACGGTTCGCCGCCGGATAAAATCAGCACCGGCACTTTAAAGGCTTTCAGGTCGTCCATGACCGTATAGATTTCCGGTGTGCTTAATTCGTTGGGGAAATTAATATCGGTAGAGGTCGTGTAGCAATGTTTGCAAGTGAGATTGCAGCGGCGGATCAGGTTCCAGATAACGACCGGCGCTGCGGGTTTACGCGCCGGTTTTAAGGGTGTCGGCGTTATCAGTTCCCGCATGGTTTGGCTTAATCTAAACATAATGAGTTTCCTAGTCAGTTACGGGCCGATTACTTGTGCGGAAACCGGTTTTCTTCAGAATTTTGGTGCTGTATAACACGTCGCAGCCCAGATTAGAGTGGCCAAGCAGATCGGCAATCTGCTGAATCTGTTTGTCGACGTCTTGCTGGCTTTTGCCATGCACCATCGCAAACAGGTTATACGGCCATTCGGGCAAATGCCTGGGACGATGATAACAATGGCTGACAAATTCCAGACGCCCGACTTTTTGCCCCAGCTCGTCGATGACCTCATCAGGAATATTCCAGACGGTCATGCCGTTAAAACGATAGCCCAGTTTATAGTGGTTGGGTACTGCGCCGATACGGCGAATGCTACCGCTGTTTTGCATGGCTGTCAGTCGTAGCATCACATCATCGCTGGTCAGCCCGAGTTGTTCCGCAATAGCTTGATAGGGTTGGGGTGTTAACGGTAAACCGGCCTGGGTTGCCTGGATGATTTTGCGGTCTGTTTCGTCAAGCATGCTCAGGCTTCCAGTTTCAGGTTGACAAAATACTCTTGGTTTTTTGGCATGTTGTAGACGGTAAGGCCGGTTTGTTGCTCTATGGCGTTGATGGTTTGCTGGATTTGTTCGGGCGTTTCGGTGGCTATCACAAACCACATATTCAGCTCATGGTTGCGCGCGTAATTATGCGCAACTTCGGGAAAGGCGTTGATGATGTCGGTGATTTCATCGAAACGCTGTTCCGGCGCTTTAACGGCTGCCAGGGTTAAGGCGCCGCCCATTTGTTCGGCATTATACAAGGGGCCGAAGCGGGTGAGGGTGCCGTTATCCAGCATTGCTTTTAACCGGTTTATCAGTTCCTGTTCGAGCAACCCCAGTTGCATGGCAACTTGTCGATAAGGCGCGTCGCAGATTGGAAAACCGTCTTGCAGGGCGTTGATGATTTTCTTGTCTATGTCATCCATGAGTTACAGCCGTATTTTTATAAATAGCGCCGCGTTGTTTAAAACAGCGGTTGCTGAACAGGATTTCTTGGTCAAAACCGTCTAAGCCGCAAGCGTCAATGAGCTGTTCCAGTTGTTTCAAAACGGTGGCTCTGTCTTTGCCGTGAATCATGCAATACAGATTATACGGCCATTCAGGCTGTTTGGGGCGTTGATAACACAGGGTTACAAACGGAAACCGGCCGATATGTCCGCCCAGCTGTTTGATAAGATTGTCCGGTACATTCCAAACGACCATCGCATTGGCGCGGTAACCCAGTTGCCGGTGTTTGACGATAACGCCCATGCGTTTGATCAGGCCTTGCTGTTTAAGCCGAGTTAAACGTTCGATGACTTCGGTTTCGGGCATATCGCACAACCGCCCGATTTCGGCATAGGGTTTTGAGCAAACAGGCAGTCCCAGTTGAATATGTTCAAGCAGTTGACGATCTCTGGCTTCAATCATTGTTCAGATCCAGCTTAAAGCCCAAATCAATGAAAAAATCATCCAGCATCGGCAGCAGCATGGCTGGGTATGATGTTTCCTGCTCGATGGCATCAATCAAAGCATCTAAATGTTCTGCATCGGCAGCGATGACCACAAACCAGAGGTTAAACCGGTGTTCGCGTTCGTAGTTATGATTGACTTCGGGGTGGGCGCTGATTTTATCGGCAACTGTTTGCAGATGCTGTTCGGGCACGGCCATTGCGATCAGAGCGCTGACGCCGATATGATTGGGCGGAATAACCGGGCCGATGCGGCTGATGAAATTATTATCGTTAAGTTCGGTCAATGCCGATAAAACCTCGGCTTCGGTCACGCCCAACGCATCGGCGATGTCCTGATAAGGCCTGGGCGATAGCGGAAAATTGTGCTGATAGTCGTTTAGCAGCTGTTTGTGTAAGGTCGTCAACATGGGCTTATAAACCGATTTTATGCGCACGTGAGCTAAAGAAAATGCCGTTGGGTTTGTTGGCGGGCAGGCGGGTTATTTCTTGCAAGGTTTCCGTGTCATAAACCACCACTTGGTTATCGTCTCTTACCGCAACCCAGACTTGTTCGCCGCGCGGGGTGAATTCCATGTGCAAAACGGCTTTTCCTGGCGACAAGGTTTTGCTGAGAGACAAGTCTTTGACATCGATAATCTGTACTTGATTGTTATCGGGAAAAGCAAAGTTAACCCAGACTTGCCGCCCATCGGGCCTAGCCATCACAAAAACCGGTTGTCCTGCGACCGCTATGGTGTCATGCAGTTCCCAGGTGTTTTTGTCGATGACCAGGATTTTGTGTTGACCTATCGCGGGCGCAAACAAGTAGTCACCGGCTACCGCCCAGCCTTCAAGATGCGGCATTTTATAAACGGGGAGTTTTTCATCGTCTTTGCCGTAGTCGGGTAAGATGCGTTTGACTCCGGCATCGGTATTCCATAAATCCAGCAATGCCATTCCCGATTCGCCAAATAAGCCCGCTATATAATAGCGTCCGTCTGGTGAAACTAATGCGTCATAAGGTTGTTTGCCGATGTTTGGGAATTTTTTAATGATCGGCGCTTTAGGGTTTTTAAAGTCAGCCATCCAGATTTCACCGGCATCGAACAGGCTGAAGACAAAGCGTTGTCCGGGTGCGTCAACCAGGCCGACCACCTTGGAGCTAAGTCCTTCGCCGTAGCCCGCGGGAATATCGGCAACCAGTTCCAGCGTGTCTGATGAGAAAACTTTGATTCCACCGGGGGTATAGTTGGACACAGCGATTAATTTGCCGTCCTGGGAAATCGCCCCGCCGATGCTGTTGCCGGCCTGGATGATGCGCTTATCTATGCTGTCCTTGAGCATGTCGATTTTGGTCAAGCCGCCATCCCTGCCGAAAACATAGGCGTAACGTTGATCGCGGGAGAAAACTACGGATGCATGGGACAAGTCGCCCAGCTTTTCGATCTTGGCCAGGCGCTTATGCTCGGTGGTGTTAATGATCAGCGCATTGCCGTCTTCCCGTTCGATGACGATGCCCAGGTCGCCGGTAGCGCGCAGCTCTGCGATCGCATTGAAAGAGAATAGCAAGGTTAAAAGAGGTAGTAGCTTGTTCATAGCGGAAAATAAATGTCGCGAAAGGACACGAAGGTTTGTGAGATGTAAGGCTAAGGCTTGCGTAAAATCCCAAGCAACCAGGCGGCTTCATCATGACTGATAAACGGCTGCCAAGGCGGCATGGCGGTGCCTGGGCGTCCGTTAAGAATCGTCGCAACCAAAAACTCATCCGATTTTCCGTCCAGGCTGTCAGGCAACAACGCAGGCCCCATGCCGCCTTTTAAGGTTAAACCATGACACGCTCCGCAATCATGTTTGAGCATGTTGCGGAGCGTGATTTTCCTGTCCTGTGATGGTTCGCTGGCCAGGCTGGCGTTAGCGTAAATAGCTAGCATAACCCACATTAAAAGCAGCGATGTTTTCATGAATGTTATGGTTTTAACCTGGCATAGTAGGTTGCCACATTGCTAATGTCGCTGTCGCTTAACGAACCGGCAATGGCATTCATGATGTCGGATTTTCGGGTTTTGTCACGGTACTGTTTTAACGCCGATTTTAAATAGTCCGCATCGCGCCCGGCTAAAGGTGGGAAAGGCGCATCGGCTGAAGGGGTTTTAATGCCGTGACATTGCGAACAAACTGCCGCCGCTGTGGCATGACCTGCATAAAGGTTCGCCGCATTAACGCTGTGGGCGGATAACAGCCCCAGCATTAATGTGCTTGAAAGTGCCAGGAATTTCATTATTTTGCCCCTTTCATTTTGCTCGCGTTTTCAAATTCGTCAGGTGAAAGTCCGCGTGTCATGTATTTAACCCGGCCATGAGAGAAGATACCGGCTGGGCTTTCCATCGCAATTGAGGCCACTTTTTCTAAAGAGGTCGAATCGTAAACGACGACTTCGTCACCGCTGTAGCCTGCGCTGACATACAGGAATTTACCATCGGCGCTGTATTCAGGGAAATAGGCATGACCGCCTACATCCAACGTTTTAACCACTTCAAGGGTTTTCTTGTCGATTAGCTGAACGGTACGAGCACGTCTGTCCTTTGAAATAATATCCACGGCGACATAGGGCGCATTGGCATGGGCAGCAGGCGATTCGGTGCCGCCAGAGACAGGAATCTGTTTCACCACTTCCATTTTGTCCAGATCCCAGACGCTGACCACCATTTTGTCGCAATCGCCGAAGTTGGTGCCGAACCCTAAGGTGCGGCCGTCAACTTCAACAGCCGCGCCGCCGCCAACGTGGGGTACGCAACCGGCATCCAGTTTTTTGATGATTTTGCGCTCTTTTAAATCAATCGCGGTGACGATGCTGTCATCATAAGAGGCGACCATCAATTTGCTGCCGCCATGAGTTAAAAAGGCATCATGCAGATGGCGACCCACATTTTCGATTTTAGTGACTGGAAAGCCTTCTTTTAAATCGACTACCCAGACTTGACCGGTATTTTCCAGCGCGATGGCAAAAATATCGGCAAATGGCGTGCCGATGACCATGCCGGAATCGGAGCTGACCATTTTACCGTCAGGATCTATGCCTTCCAGTTCAAAGGTTTTTAGCGGTTCCAGGGTAGCGGCATCAAGAATGACAGCGTTGTGCGGTACGTAAGAACCGGCCATGATGTATTTGCCGTCGCGCGATACGCCAAGCCCCGGACCGTTGAAGCCGGTTTTAACGCTACGCACCACTTGCATGGAATATAAATCGACTTTAAATATTTCGGCGGTATCGTTTTTAACATAAGCCCAGCGCGGGTTAGCGGGGTCATAGTCGATGATGTGCGCGGCAGTGCCGGTAGCAATTTCGCCGATTTGTTGATGGGTAACGCTGTTGATGAACACCGCTTTTGAGCCTGCACCGCGCCCGTATTTTCCGCGTGCGGCCACACCGATAATATTGTCCATGCTGTCGATTTCATAGGTCGGCTTGGCTGGTAATGTGCTTTCATCTTTAATATAGACTTTTACTGATGTTTTAATGTCATCAATGGTCCAGGCCGGATTGGCAAGTTTTGGTGTGGTTTGTAGATGTTTAACCAAGCCGCGAATCTCGTCATCCGATAAGCGACCGAAGAACGGAGGCATCAATGTGTCGAAACTGCCGGCCATGATAATCGTGCGTAAAGCCGTAGGGCTGCGGCCTTTCAATGATTCTGAGTTTAATCCGGGGGCAATAAAACCGCCATAGTCTGAACCGTGGCAACTGGCACAATTGTCCTCGTATAATTTGTGCATGTCTTTGCCTGTATCGGAGGTCGCCTGCGCTCCAAGCGGCAAAATGATAGCGGCTAAGCCGATAAGGACTGATTTAGGTAGGCGTTTTTTTGTTGTTTTCATTATGTTGGGCTCCAATATAGTGTTGAATCAATATTATCGTGTATGGTTGAAAAGCTCAAGTTTGATTTTGATGGGTTATTAGTACTGGGTGTTAACCCGACAGAAAAAAATTCGTGTGAGTTGGGTTTGAAAATCAGGGTAAGCGCTGGATGGAGTGGTATTTTATGGAAAGACTGAGCATGATTTTAGCGCGAGAAAAAACTCATTGTTTCTGCAATTTGTTGTTTTTCATCATGCAGTATCTGTAGAGACATTTCCGGCGTTAAAGGTTGGTTTTCCAGTTTTTGAAAAGCAGGCAGGGTGATGAGTAACGGCAGTTCGGGTTTCTCGGGGGATGCCAGAAGATGATGGTATTTTGCTAATAATACAATGTCATTCAGGTTGATATCTTCAGTGGTGCTTGTAAACCAGTTTGTAGACTGTAAGGGGATTTGTCTTAATTTATCGGGAAATCCCCATTTCTCTAAAATAATAGAACCTATCTGTCCGTGAATTGCGTTTATACAAAGATCAATGTCTACCGGTTGATAAGTACCTTTCGGCAAGCTGTCAGCAAAAGTTAAAATGGGCAATATGCCGATGTTATGCAAAAGTCCTGCAAGTAGTGCTTCGTCAGGATCTGCTTTTTGAGTGAGTTGAGCTAGGGTATGGCTAATACTGGAAATTTTGATGCTCTGTAACCAGCTGTGTTGCATTAGTTTTTTTATTGACGGGTTTTTGCTTTTAATCAGGTTGTTCATGCTGAAAGCAGTGACCAGATTGCGTGTCGTCGTCAGTCCCAGACGGTTGATGGCATCAAAGCAAGTACTGATCGGACTCAATGGTCTGTATATAGGACTGTTGACGACCTGAATCAGTTTGGCGGAAATAACCGGGTCCAGATTAACGATTTTGACGATATCGGCAACCCCGCAATCCTGTTGTATGGCTTTACGCAGATTTAATGCAATATCAGGAAAGCTGGGGATTTGAAGTTCCCCTTGAATGAAATGCCGGTAAAAACGACTAAAAAACGGATTTTCTTTAAGGTGTTCCGGAATTTTTAATTCACTATTCAAAGAGGTAAGAGTGCTTTGGTTTTGTTGGAGTATAGTCTTGGAAAGATAGATCACGGTCACGGCTGATCCGGCAATCGCGGTAAAGTAATGTAGTTTGCCGGCGGACAGAGGATATAGTGCTTTAAAGGTTTGGGCGTTTATTTCAAGCCCTGAGCCATTATTTGCCTCCATAAATATTGTGCCTTTAACGATATATATTAATGACTCTATTTCGGTGCCCCGGTTAAAAATAATGGCTATGTCATCGTTAAATATTGAAAATTCCCCAGAGCAGCATTGAGTAGGGTTTCCGGCGTGAGTTGGCAGTGTTGTTCAAAAGCCCGTCGCCAGCCCAGGTAGTTTGGCAAGTATTTGGTAGCTA